>CAJJYZ010000013.1 GCA_905197485.1 uncultured Lachnospiraceae bacterium
TGGACAGCATTTTAACAGAATGGGATGAAGATGAATTCCGAGAGTTTCTGAAAGAAGAATCATGGAAAAAAGGTCACGAGATTGGAAGAGAAGATGGAATTAAGATTGGAGAAGAACGCGGTGAAGAGCGTGGAAAGATTATGGGAGCTGTACGAATTTGCAAGAAACTAGGCTTTTCAGAAGAGAAAACGATTCGGAACTTAAAGGAAGAGTATTCTTTAGAAGAAGAGGAAGCGAAACAATATATAGAAAAATATTGGAAGTGATGGAAACAAGGGGGATTTCTCAAGCTGAGAAAATCCCCCTGCTTTATAGTGGGAAAAATTAATTCTGCTTATCTTTTCTCAAATAGACGTATGCGAGAAGAAAGGAAAGTAATGCAACTATAATAGATTCAGTTGGAGGATTTTGAGAAAAAGGATGTAGTAAATTATCCCCAAAACCAAGTAGTATTTTGACTGCGCTTGCGAAAAAATAGATGGATGTTGCAAGCATTATGGTGATTATAAACATTACAATCTTTCGTTCTGTTTCAGAAGACGGTTCTTTTTCTGAAAGTGTATTCGTAGAATAAGTACGCTTATATATTAGAATACTCATTAAAATAAAACTAAAAATCAACCAAAGATAATCTTCTTTTGTACAAGGGCGCAAAAGACTTAAATTCTGGTCGTATGTCTCATGAATGGCTCCGTATGCTAAAAAATAAAATATAGTAGTGAATACAAATTGAACAAATTTTTTCATAAATCAATGCTCACTTTCTTTCAATCTTTTCAAAGTAGTTACTTTAGGTAAAGATTATGATTGCTTTGAAAAAGTTTGATGTAAAATTCGAATCATTACAGTAGAGGTAAAAATCATCCATATTATAATAAAGAGATATAAATTTTGAGAAAAACCAGTCTCGATGAAGATTAGGAGACTTCCCAAAAATAAGGGGAGAAATATAAGGACAATTATATTTATTAATTTTTGCGTTTTACATTTTTTTAGTAAATCAGCAAAAACAAATAATAACACATAGGCGATACCATAGGTATAATCGCCCTGTGTTTTGTAAGAAAGTATAATACTTAGTAACAAAAGTGAAAAATAAAATATAAGGTCTTTTTTCATAATCTTTCTCCTTTGTTTGATTTAGTTGGGTTTTTTCCTTGTTTTGATATTTCCATCATACCTGATATTTCCTTAAAATAAAAAGGAAGAAATCTAAAGAAATTTAAAGAGGTTCTTTAAAAAGTGTTTTTTTCACGACATTCGTCCTATATTTAGACGCACGCCCATGTTACAATAAACATAAAAATTGAGGTAATGAAAGGAAGAAAAATCCGATGGAACGATATAAGATTCTGGTGGTGGACGATGATAATGAGATTCGTGATGTAGTGATGAAGCTTTTACAAAATGAAGGTTATGAAGCAATCGGCGCAGAAGGCGGCAATCAGGCATTGAAAATGTTGGATGATTCGTTTGATTTAATCATTCTGGACGTCATGATGCCGGATAAAGACGGGATTTGTACGTGTATTCAGATGAGAGAGAAATTTATTATTCCAATCCTATTCCTTACGGCGAAGAACACCGAATATGATAAGTGTGTTGGATTTTCTGCGGGAGGGGATGATTATCTTGAGAAGCCGTTTTCCAGAGTGGAGTTATTGGCGCGTGTCTCCTCTCTTCTGCGAAGATATCGGGTGTATCAGAATGGGGAGAATATGAAGCGCGATTCAAATCGATATCTTCAGGTACAGGATTTACAGATTGATAAGCAGACAGCGCGGGTCTTACGAGATGGAAAAGAGATTATGTTGACAAATCTGGAACATAAGTTATTGCTTCTTTTCGCAAAAAATCCGAATCGGGTATTTACGTTGGAGGAGATTTACGAAGAAGTCTGGAAGGAGCCGTATGAATATTCCGTAAATGCATCGATTATGGTACATATTAAGAACTTGAGGAAGAAGCTGGGAGATACGTCTCAAGGAGCAAAATATATCAAAAATATATGGGGACGGGGGTACTGTATTGAAACAGAAGAGTAGGAGAAAGTCTTTAAGGAGAGAGTTGCTTTGTCTCTGTGTAATTGCGTTTGTGATTTCTCTTGTTTTTTATAAGGCTGCGATTGTTTTTGGAGTGGGGTATCTTTCGGAGCGATATAATACGGAAGAACATATTGCAAAGCTGGAGAAAACATATGCTGTTGAGCTTCAGAATTATGTGAGGAAACATAAGATTTCGATACATGATTTAGAACAGATTGATAAATGGACATTACGGAAATATGATGTATATTTAAAATTGTTTTATGAAGGAAAATTGATTTATGATACGCTGTATGGGATGACAGAGTATGAGGAAGTGCCGGAGGAATACGTGGGTGGATACGGGCGTCTACATACATATCCGATTCAGTTTTCAGATGGGAAAGCAGAAGCCGTATTGTTTGGATATGACTATCGTTTGGAAGATTATGCAAGATATGTCCTATTGCTTGTAGCATTTGTATTATTCCTGACGATTCTTATTTGTGGAATCCAGAAAAAGATTCGATATCTTGCGAGAGTCAGCCGGGAAGTGGAGAACTTATCGGAGGATTTGGAGCAGACCGTCACGATACAAGGTGAAGATGAGATTACGACAGTAGCAGAGGGAATCGAGCATCTAAGACAATCTGTAATAGAGAAGATGGAAAATGAGAAAGCGGCTTATGATGCAAATATGAATTTGATTACATCACTGTCCCATGATTTGAAAACGCCGTTGACTTCTGTTATCGGTTATATGGAACTTGTGAGAGAGAAGGCGAAGGGAGACGAGGAACTTACGAAGTGTGTGGACATTTCCCTGGAAAAGGCAATGCATCTGAAGAAACAGACGAACGATTTGTTTGAGCACTTTTTAGTGCATTCCAATGGTTATCCTATTGCATTTGAAGAGGTTTATGCGAATGAATTAATTGTACAAATGTTGGAAGAGAATCTGTTTGACTTAGAGGCAAAAGGAGTGAAAGTAAGGAGGAGCATATCCGATATTACATCCAGACTTCAGGTGAATGTACATTTGATTCAAAGCGTTTTTGAAAATTTATTTTCGAATCTTAATAAGTATGCGGATTTGAGACAGGAGATTCGAGTCCGATATTATTTGGATGGAAATCAGTTGTTCGTTTCGTTGGAAAATGCAAAGCGAACAGAGCAAAACGTCAATCATGCATCGACGAAGATTGGTTTGAGTAATTGTAAGGCAATTATGGAGAAACATCATGGAAGCCTCATGGTGGAAGAGACAGAGGAGAATTTCCGGGTAACGTTATGTTTTCCGGTGTTTCCGTAAATTTGCAGGGGAAGTATCTTGCGTGAAAAAACGGGATTGTATATAATGAAAAAATCAAAGAAATTACTCGGGAGGCGGGGTATGAACAGCATAAAGGTAAGAAATTTGACAATCGGTGAAGGAAAGCCGAAAATCTGCGTACCGATTGTAGGAAGAACAGAGAGGGAAATCTTAGCGCAGGCAGAGCGGATACGGGAGCTTCCGGCAGAGATTGTGGAGTGGAGAGCCGATTGGTTTGAAGAAGTGGATGACTTCGTGAGAGTGAAGGCCGTATTGGAGAAGATTCGGCAAGTGTTGGAGGAAGTTCCGATTTTATTTACCTTTCGCACGAAAGGCGAGGGCGGAGAGAAGGAATTTTTTGAAGACAGATATTTTATGTTGAATCTGGAAGTCATAAGGAGCAAAAATGCAGACCTTGTGGATGTGGAGATTTTCAGGGAAGAATCCGGTGTGAAGACGATAATTAGGGAGGCTCATGCTTGTGGCGTCAAAGTGATTGCATCAAATCATGACTTCGAGAAAACGCCGGAAAAGGATGAAATGATTCGTCGCCTTTGTAAGATGCAAACGATGCAGGCGGATATTTTGAAGATTGCGGTGATGCCGAAGAGCGTCAAAGATGTATTGACGCTTCTTACGGCGACGGAAGAGATGAACCGAGAATTTGCGGACAGACCGGTTGTTAGCATGTCCATGGGAAAATTTGGCGCTGTCAGCCGGATGAGTGGGGAAATCTTTGGTTCAGCCATCACATTTGGCGCGGCAGGGAATACGTCTGCGCCGGGGCAGATAGAAGTGGCAGAGTTGAAAAATATGCTTGACATGATTCATAAGGTGGTATAGACTTTAATTATTTAAAGCGTTGGTGTGTGAACGTGAAAAGGAAAGTGAGAAAAGAGGGTACAGCATGGAACTTGCGATTGAATTGGCAGAACATACGAGTAAGATTTATATAGAACGGGATGCAAGACTTCATTTGAACGATTATTTGAATCTTGACTGCAAAGTCATGATTATTACGGATAAGGGAGTGCCGAAGCAATATCATGAAGAGATACTGGCACAATGTGAGAATGGATATCTCTATGTGGCAGAACAGGGGGAAGGTACGAAGAGCTTCCCGGTATATGAGGATATTTTGCAGAGACTTTTGGAATTGAATTTCTCGAGAAAAGACTTGGTGATTGCCTTAGGAGGAGGCGTTATCGGCGACTTGAGCGGATTCGTTGCGGGAACGTTTAAGAGAGGTATGCGGTTTGCGTCCATTCCGACAACAACGCTGTCCCAGATTGATTCCAGCATCGGCGGGAAAGTGGCGGTGAACCTCGGAGAAGTAAAGAACGTGGTCGGAACCTTTTACCACCCGGAGGCGGTGGTAATTGATTTGAATACATTAAAGACATTGACAAAGAGACATTATCATAATGGACTTGTGGAGGCAGTAAAAGCAGGTCTGATTGCAGATAAGGAATTATTCGAGCTTTTTGAGAATGCAGAGAGTGTGGACGAACATCTGGAGGAGATTATCCTCCGGGCATTGAAAGTGAAAAAGTCAGTTGTGGAGCAGGATGAGAAGGAAGAAAACCTTCGGAAGATTTTGAACTTCGGACATACTGTCGGGCATGCGATTGAGAGCATATATCATCTGGAAGGATATTATCATGGGGAATGCGTCGGCATGGGAATGATGAAGATTCTGGAAGATGAAGAAATTAAAGAAAGGCTTCGGAAAGTTCTTCTGAAGCTTGAAGTGCCGCTGGAAGCAGAGTATGATGTGGAGGAAGTCATTGACTTTATTCGGAAAGATAAGAAGGCGAACGGGGATATTGTCACCATCGTTCAAGTAGAGAAAATCGGAGAAGCGAAGCTGATTCCGGTGGAAATTGAAAGTTTGAGAGGAAAGAAATTATGATTATTACATGTAAGAAAAATGCACCTCAGGAAGAAGTCAATAAGATTGTAAAGAGTTTTGAGAACCAGGGGTTGGAAGTGAATCTGATTCAAGGCGCTAATTACAATGTATTTGGTATTGTCGGAGATACGACGGTTGTGGATGAGCGCAAGGTTCGCGCCAATCAGTGGATTGAGGATGTGACGAGAATCGGCGCGCCGTATAAGAAGGTGAATCGTTTGTTTCATCCGGAGGACAGTGTGATAGACGTCGCCGGAATCAAAATCGGTGGAAAAGAGAAAATTGCAGTGATTGGCGGTCCATGTTCAGTGGAAGGAAAAGAACAGATTTGCCATCTTGCCAAGGAAGTGAAGGACGCGGGGGCATGTATGCTTCGCGGCGGAGCTTATAAGCCAAGGACTTCCCCGTATGCGTTTCAGGGACTTGGAACAGAGGGAATCGAAGCGATGGTGGAGGCAAGAAAACAGACAGGGCTTCCGATAGTATCCGAGATTATGAGTATTGACAAAGTGGACGAATTCGTAGAGCATGTGGACTTGATTCAGGTAGGCGCAAGAAATATGCAGAACTTCGATTTGCTGAAGGCGCTTGGTAAGATTCACAAACCGATTCTGTTAAAACGTGGATTGTCCAATACGATTGAGGAATGGCTGATGTCCGCGGAATATATTATGGCAGGGGGCAATGAGAACGTCATTCTCTGTGAGCGCGGAATCCGTACATTTGAAAAATATACGAGAAATACATTGGATTTGAGCGTAGTTCCGATTATTAAGAGAAAGAGCCATCTGCCGATTATTATTGACCCGTCTCATGCGACAGGAGACTGGGAACTTGTAGAATCCATGTCGCTTGCGGCAATCGCAGCAGGGGCAGACGGATTGATTGTGGAAGTTCATGACAATCCGGAATGTGCATGGAGTGACGGAGCACAATCTTTGAAACCGGAGAAATTTAAGGCGATGATTGAAAAAGGGCGTGTGATTGCGGAAGTAGTAGGACGCGGAATGTAAGGAGACAGGCGATGATTATAACAATTAAAAAAGGGGCTCCGGAAGCGGAAGTGAAGGAGCTGATTACTTCATTTCAGGAGAGAGGATTTGAAGTTAACGATTCCCAGGGAACAGACTATCATATTTTAGGATTGATTGGAGATACGACGAGCTTAGATGAGAAAATCATTGCAGCGAATCCGCTAATTTCCGACGTGACGAGAATTGCGGCTCCATATAAGAAAGCGAATCGAATGTTCCATCCAGAAGATACGATTGTAGAAGTAGATGGAATCCGTATCGGCGGAAAAGAGAAGGTTGCCATGATTGGAGGTCCATGCTCTGTGGAGAGTGAGGAGCAGATTGTAAGGATTGCAAAAGAAGTGAAACATGCGGGAGGAACCATGCTTCGTGGTGGAGCCTATAAACCGCGGACTTCCCCATATGCATTTCAGGGGCTGGAGACTGCCGGGGTGGAAGCGCTTCTGGAAGCAAAGAGACAGACGGGCCTTCCGATTGTAAGCGAACTGATGGATATCGAACATATTCCGGAATTTGTGGAGCATGTGGATTTGATTCAGGTAGGCGCAAGAAATATGCAGAATTTTTCTTTGTTAAAAGCGCTTGGGAAGATAGATAAACCGGTTCTTCTGAAACGTGGATTATCCAATACGATTGAGGAATGGATTATGTCTGCCGAATATATCATGGCAGGCGGGAATGAGAACGTCATCCTCTGCGAACGCGGAATCCGGACATTTGAAAAATATACAAGAAACACGCTGGATTTGAGCGTGATTCCGATTATCAAAGAAAAGACGCATTTACCGATTGTGATTGACCCGTCGCATGCAACCGGAAACTGGAAATGGGTAGAGTCCATGTCGCTTGCGGCAATTGCGGCAGGGGCAGACGGCCTGATTATTGAAGTACACGATACGCCGGACAAGGCATGGAGTGACGGAGCCCAGTCTTTGAAACCGGAGAAATTCCAGACGATTATAGAAAAAGGACGAGTGGTAGCCAACGTAGTTGGAAGAAGCTTGTAAAAGAAAGCGGGAACAGTAGTTTCCGCTTTCTTTTCACAAAAGAGACATATTTATCGGGTATAATATCAGAAAAATGTATGGAAAAACAGAGGTGGAATGATGGACAGATTAAAAATACTGGTTGTAGACGATGAGAGCAGAATGCGGAAACTTGTGAAAGACTTTTTAGAGAGGGAAGGATTTCGTGTATTGGAAGCCGGAGACGGGATGGAGGCTATGGAGATTTTCTATGAGAACAATGACATTACGCTTCTCATCCTGGATGTCATGATGCCGAAGATGGACGGATGGCAAGTGTGCAGGGAAGTGCGTCAGTCTTCCAAAGTTCCGATTATTATGTTGACGGCAAGAAGTGATGAGAGGGACGAATTGCAAGGATTTGAACTTGGAGTGGATGAATATATTTCCAAACCGTTCAGCCCGAAGATTCTTGTGGCAAGAGTGGAGGCGATTCTAAGAAGGACGAACGCCCTGTTTGCGGAGGAGCAGATTAGTGCGGGAGGAATCGTTATCGACAAGGCGGCGCATATGGTGACGATTGACGGGAAACCAATCGATTTAAGTTACAAAGAATTTGAACTTCTTGCTTATTTTGTGGAGAACCAGGGGCTTGCCCTTTCCAGGGAGAAGATTCTGAACAGCGTATGGAATTATGACTATTTCGGAGACGCAAGAACGATTGATACGCATGTCAAGAAGTTGAGAAGCAAGATGGGTGAAAAAGGCGATTACATTAAGACTATCTGGGGCATGGGCTATAAATTCGAGGTGTCATAATGAAGTATTCGATTAAGAGACAAATGTTGACGCTGTTTATCGGGATTGTGGGATTCATTTTCCTGGCAGTGCTTATCGTAAACGGCAATTTTCTTGAGAAATATTATATTCATAATAAAGAACAGACGCTGATGAACATTCATCACACGTTGGAGAAACTGTTGACGGAGAATGAACAGACGGATTCGGAAAGGCTGAATGAGGCCTTGGGACCGATTGCCGAGAAAAGTAATGTGGCGTTGATTGTGACGGACGTCTCCGGTCAGGCAAGAATCCGTATGCGTACGGATATTGAGAACGAGGAACTCCGCGTTCGTCTGCTTGGATACCGGATGAATCTGAACCAAAAGGACAGCCAGCTTCTCGACAAAGGGGATTCCTATGAGCTTTGGAAGGCGAAGGACCATATGAATCAGTCGGAGTATCTGGAATTGTGGGGAGCTTTCTCCACCGGAGACCTTTTCTTAATTCGAAGTCCTCTGGAGAGTATCCGGGAAAGTGTCGGGATTACGAACCGATTCCTCGCATATATCGGGGTCAGCGTACTTATCATTAGTATGATTATCATATGGTTTTTTTCAAAACGGATTACGAGACCGATTTTGGAATTGGCAGACCTTTCGCAGAGAATGGCAGACTTGGATTTCGACGCGAAGTATACGAGCAGCTGCGCCAACGAGATTGCTGTGCTTGGAACGAACTTTAACAAGATGTCTGAGAAGCTGGAGGAGACGATTTCTGAGTTAAAAAGTGCGAACAATGAGCTGCAGAAAGATATTGAGAAGAAGGAGCAACTGGAACAGATGCGTACCGAATTTCTGGGCAATGTATCTCATGAACTGAAGACGCCGATTGCCTTGATTCAAGGCTATGCGGAAGGACTGAAGGAAGGAATCAGCGATGACCCGGAGAGCAGGGAATTTTACTGTGATGTCATCATGGACGAGGCAAATAAGATGAATCAGATGGTCCGCAATCTTCTGACGCTGAATCAATTGGAATTCGGAAACGAGGAAGTGACGTTCGAGAGGTTCGATATCGTACAGCTTGTGAAAGGCGTGCTGCAGTCCTGTGAGATTCTGATTCAACAGAAAGGCGTGAAAGTGAATTGTGTCATGGAAGATTCCATTTCCGTATGGGCGGATGAATTCAAGACGGAACAGGTGATTCGGAATTATATCAGCAATGCCTTGAATCATGTGTCGGGAGAGAATGTGATTGAGATTAAGATAGTGGAGAAAGAACAGACGGTACGGGTATCGGTATTCAATACAGGGAAACCAATTCCGGAGGAAGATATCACACATATCTGGGAAAAATTCTATAAAGTGGATAAGGCGCATACAAGGGAATATGGTGGAAACGGAATTGGTCTTTCCATCGTTAAAGCGATTATGGAGTCTTTCCACAAGGAGTACGGAGTGAAAAATTATGAGAACGGTGTCGAGTTCTTTATGGAGCTTGACCGCCGTTAAATGTGAAAATACAAAGTGAGGAGAAGGTAAGTATGGGAGCGATTAACAATGATTGGCTGGATGCGTTAAAAGGTGAGTTTAGGAAACCGTATTATGCACAGCTGCACAAAAAAGTGCTGGAGGAATATCGGACGCATGTGATTTTCCCGCCGGCAGATGATATCTTTAATGCGTTCCATCTCACACCGCTTAAGGATGTGAAAGTTGTGATTCTCGGGCAGGACCCGTATCACAATGTGGGACAGGCGCATGGACTATGTTTTTCTGTGAAACCGGATGTGGAGATTCCACCGTCTTTGGTGAATATTTATAAAGAACTTCACGATGATTTGGGGTGCACAATTCCAAATCATGGGTATCTGACAAAGTGGGCCAAACAGGGAGTGCTGATGTTAAATACGGTGTTGACAGTTCGGGCGCATCAGGCAAATTCTCACCATGGAATCGGATGGGAGGAGTTCACAGATGCCGCAATTCGTGCGGTGAATGCACAGGACCGCCCGATTGTCTATATTCTGTGGGGAAGACCGGCGCAGATGAAAAAATCTATGCTGAATAACCCGAAACATTTGATACTGGAGGCGCCGCATCCGAGCCCGCTTTCGGCGTATCGTGGGTTCTTTGGAAGCAAACCGTTCAGCAAGACGAATGAATTTTTAAAAGCACATGGGGCGGAACCAATAGACTGGCAGATTGACCCGGTATAAAGAAATAGTAAAATAGAAAAAATCTCTTGACATTTCTGCAGAAAAGTGGTTATATGAACATATGAACAGTTATTCATATGTTAAGGAGGACTATGTTATGAGAGAACAGAAACATAACCATGAACATAATCATAATCACGAAGCTTGTCATTGTGGACATGTGCATCATCATGAACAGGAGAACTGCAGCTGTGGCTGTGGTCACGAGCACCACCATGAGCAGGAAGGATGTGGCTGCGGGCATGAGCATCATCACGAGCAGGAAGGATGCGGCTGCGGTCACGAGCATCACCATGAACAGGAAGAGGAAGAGCATGAGATAGTCAGCCAGGCGGAATGCAGGACGTATATTTTGGAGAATCTTGGATGTGCCAACTGTGCGGCAAAGATGGAGAAGAGAATCCGGGAACTTCCGGAAGTGGAAAATGCAACGCTTACGTTTGCGACAAAGCAATTGAAAGTTGCTTCGAATCATCAGGAGAAGTTATTACCGGTTTTGCAGACAATCTGTGCATCGATTGAAGAAGAGGTTGTCGTAAGAGAGAAGAAAGAAAGTGTTCGGGAGATTCGAAAAGAACAGAAGGAAAAAGAAGAAAGCCACGACAATAAGAAAGAAATGCTTGGAATTGGAATCGGAGCGGTACTTTTTGTCATAGGATTGCTTTTCAAGGACAGCCAGAGCATGTTGGCGTTGATTATGTTTCTCGCGTCTTATGTAATTTTAGGTGGAGAGATTGTCCTGACGGCGGTGAAAAACCTGGCAAAAGGACGGGTTTTTGATGAGAATTTCTTGATGAGCCTTGCGACCTTGGCGGCGTTCTTTATCGGAGAATACGCGGAAGCTGTCGGCGTTATGTTATTTTACCGAGTCGGCGAATTATTTGAGCACGTTGCGGTGGAGCGGAGCAGAAGTCAGATAATGAATGCGGTAGATATGCGTCCGGAAGTTGTGAATCGAGTTGAGGGAGAAGAAGTGAGAGTGATTCCTTCCGAAGAGGCAAGCGTTGGCGATATTCTTCTTGTGCGTCCCGGTGACCGGATTCCATTGGATGGCGTAATCGTAGAAGGGGAAAGCAGAATCGATATGTCGCCGGTAACAGGCGAACCGGTTCCGGTGAAAGCAGAAGTTGGTTCCCAGGTTGTATCGGGATGCGTGAACACATCGGGAATGTTAAAATTGAGAGTGGAAAAAGTTCTGGAAGATTCTATGGTGACGAGAATCCTGAATTCAGTGGAGAATGCGGCGGCAAGCAAGCCGAGAATCGACCGCTTCATCACAAAATTTGCAAGAGTTTATACGCCGTTTGTCGTAATCCTTGCTCTTGGAACAGCCATCATACCGTCTCTGATAACAGGAGATTGGAATCATTGGATTTATACGGCGATTACATTTCTGGTTATTAGTTGCCCTTGTGCCCTTGTACTGAGTGTGCCGCTTGCCTTTTTCTCAGGAATCGGAGCGGGTTCTAAGAAGGGAATCCTCTTCAAGGGCGGCGTGGCGCTGGAAGCGTTGAAAGATGTGAAAGCCGTTGTCATGGATAAGACAGGAACGATTACAAAAGGAAACTTTGAAGTGCAAAAATGCGTGGCGCTCGGAGTGTCCGAGGAGAAAGTACTGCGGTTAGCTGCGAATTGCGAGCTTGCTTCCACACATCCGATTGGACATAGTATTGTGACGGCGGCAAAGAAACGGAACCTGAATCTTATGAGACCGGAGCAGGTGGAAGAGATTTCCGGAAAGGGAATCAAAGCCAATGTAGACGGACAGATGATACTCTGCGGAAATCGAGGTCTGATGGAAATGTTCGGCGTGGATTTGAGCAGTTATCGAAATGCACAGTACGGTACGGAGGTGCTTGTGGCGGAAGACGGTGTCTTTCTTGGGTATATCGTCATCGCGGATACGATAAAAGAAGATGCGGTCACAGCCATCCGTTCCATTCAGGCAGAAGGTGTGCGGACAGCGATGCTAACCGGAGATGCAAAGGGCAGTGCAGAAGCGGTTGCGAAGGAAGCAGGCGTGCAGGAAGTGTATGCACAGCTTCTTCCACAGGATAAATTAGAGAAGCTACAGGATATACGGAAGAAGCATGGCGCGGTTCTGTTTGTCGGAGACGGTATCAACGATGCGCCGGTGCTCGCAGGCGCCGACGTGGGAGCGGCAATGGGAAGTGGAGCAGATGCGGCGATTGAGGCGGCAGATGTGGTCTTCATGACATCGGCAATGGAAGCGATTCCGGAGTCGATTCGGATTGCGAAGATAACAGCAGGAATTGCGATGCAGAATGTTGTGTTCGCCCTTGTCATCAAAGCGCTTGTCATGGTGCTTGGTCTGATGGGATTCGCGAATATGTGGCTGGCAGTCTTTGCTGATACGGGAGTCGCCATGTTGTGTGTGCTGAATGCAGTGCGTATCTTATATAAGAAATAAATGGAAGAAAGCGAATAGAAAATGCGGGGGCTAAAGGTGTTGACCTTAAGCCCCCGATTTGGCATAATAAAAGGATGAAAAGAAAGAAGGGGTTTTTAGATGGAAAGAATGGAAGTAGAATGTTGTGAATCGACACATTACCATACACAGGCGATACATCAGGCAGAAGAAGGAATGCCAAAGGAGGAGACTTTGCATGAGTTGGCAGATTTATTTAAAGTGTTTGGGGATGCGACAAGAGTAAAAATTTTATATGTATTGTTGCAATCGGAGATGTGTGTCTGCGACCTGGCAGAGCTGTTAGGTATGACGCAGTCGGCGATTTCTCATCAGCTTCGCGTGTTAAAGCAGACGAAGCTTGTGAAGAACCGAAGAGAAGGGAAGACGGTATTTTATTCCTTGGCAGATGGACATATTCAGACGATTTTGAATCAGGGAATGGAACATATTTTAGAATAAGAGGTAGAGAAGATGAAGAGAAAACGATTAGGCGTTGTATTTTTTGCGGTTTGCGTATTATTTTTATCCGGATGTGCGAATGCTATGCAAGAGGGAGTCGAGCATTTGGAGCAGAAGGAATATAGTGAGGCAGTCAAGTCTTTTGAGACGGTGATTCAAGATGGCAAGAACGTAGGGAAAGCGTATCATGGACAAGGGATTGCCTACTGGGAACTGAAAGAATACGATAAGGCGAAGGAAGCGTTGGAAAGGGCATTGGAAAACGGTGTGGAAGGTACCGCGAATCTGTACCAGACACTGGGAGATTCCTGTATGCAGCTTGAAAAATATGAGGAAGCATTGTCGTCTTATTGGAAGGGAATGGCTTGTGACGGGCTGACAGAAGAACAGCTGCAGGACATGCTCTACAATGAAGTGATGGCTTATGAAGGCTTGAAGGATTGGGACGGAGCGAAGGTGAAGATGGAAGCCTATGTTGCGAAGTATCCGGATGATGAGAATGCCAAAAAGGAAGCGGAATTTTTAGAAACAAGGTAACGATACTGAAATGGTAACGATAGTAGAAATGGAATGGAAAAAGGGCAGAAATGATTGAACTGAGGGAAGAGAAGGAGAAGGTCATTCTCGTAGGTGTCAGCGTAGATGATACAGATGATACGGAGAAGTCTTTGGATGAATTGGAGGAACTGGCGAAGACGGCGGGAGCCGTAACAGTTGGACGTGTCATTCAGAATCGGGAGATGATTCATCCGGGAACTTATGTGGGAAAAGGAAAAATTGACGAGATAAAAGAATTAATCTGGGAGACGGAGGCAACAGGAATCCTCTGTGATGACGAGTTGTCACCGGTACAGCTTGGGAATCTTCAGGATGCGTTGGACACGAAAGTGATGGACAGGACATTGATTATTCTGGATATTTTTGCGGCTCGCGCTTCCACGAACGAAGGGAAGATTCAGGTAGAGCTTGCACAGTTGAAGTACCGGCAGTCAAGATTGACCGGATTGGGAAAATCCCTGTCGAGACTCGGAGGAGGAATCGGAACGAGAGGTCCCGGCGAGAAGAAGCTGGAGATGGACCGAAGATTGATTAAGGGAAGAATCGCACAGTTGAATCGGGAATTGAAAGAGGTGAAGCGGCACAGGGAAGTGACGAGGGAGCAGAGAAGCCGGACGAAGATTCCGGTTGTCGCGATTGTCGGTTATACGAATGCGGGCAAGTCTACGCTTTTGAATGAGCTGACCGGAGCTGCGGTATTGTCGGAAGACAAGTTGTTCGCCACGCTGGACCCGACGACGAGAGGGTTGAAGCTTCCGAGTAAGCAGGAAGTCCTCTTTACCGATACGGTAGGATTTATCCGTAAGCTTCCGCATCATCTGATTGAAGCCTTCAAGAGTACGCTAGAGGAGGCGAAGTATGCAGACTTGATTCTTCATGTCGTAGACACGTCGAATCCACAGATGGATGAACAGATGTATATCGTCTATGAGACGCTTCGGAATCTGGGCGTGGAGGATAAGACGATTATCACTGCATTTAACAAACAGGACAAAGAGGGGGCGGAGACACTCCTTCGGGATTTCAAGGCGGATTACGTGGTACGAATCTCTGCGAAGACGGGATACGGCCTGGATGAACTTCTGCACACGATTGAGAAGGCGCTTCGCGAGCAGAAAATCGAAATTGAAAGAACGTATGATTACAGTGAAGCCGGTAAGATTCAGTTGATTCGAAAATATGGAGAATTGCTGGTGGAAGAGTATCGGGAAGACGGTATTTATGTGAAGGCATTTGTGCCAAAGGAAATATATGGACAAATAGGGTAAAAGTAGTGGAGGATTTCTTAGAAATCCTCCCGTTGATTATATAGGAGAAATGTTATGGCATTGCAGTTTATATTTGGAAATTCCGGGGCGGGGAAATCTTACCATCTGCATCAGCAGATTGTCAAAGCGTCGATGGAACATCCGGAACGGAACTATCTTGTGATTGTGCCGGAGCAGTTCACGATGCAGACACAGAAGGACCTGGTGATGGCGCATCCGCGGCATGGAATTATGAATATCGATGTGTTGAGTTTTGGACGTCTTGCACACCGTATTTTTGAGGAAGTCGGTGGAAATCACCGCCTTGTCCTCGATGATACGGGGAAAAGTCTTGTCCTTCGAAAGATTGCGGGGGATAAAGAACAGGAATTGAAGGTGTTGCGTGGAAATCTGAAGAAACATGGATATATTGGGGAAGTGAAGTCGGTTCTCTCGGAATTCGTGCAATATCGGGTGGACGAGGAAGCATTGGAAAAGGTGGCGGAGTGTGCGGGGGAGCAGAGCTATCTCTACTGGAAACTACAGGATATTTCCAAAGTTTATCGGGGATTTCAAGAGTATTTGGCGGAAAAATATATTACAAACGAAGAGATGCTTGACGTATTGTGTCACGTTGTGGGGAAGTCGGAGATACTAAAAGACAGCGTTATTGCACTGGATGGATTCACCGGCTTTACTCCGGTGCAGGATGCGCTTTTGCGGGAACTTCTTCATATTTGTAAAGACGTGATGGTGACGGTGACGATAGATGGGAGGGAGGACCCGTATACGTTCCAGCATCCGTACCAGCTTTTTGCATTGAGTAAGCAGATGGTGACTTCGCTTGTACGTATTGCAAGGGAAGAGAAGATTCCGATTCTGGATGCGGTGACATTACATGACAGGCCGGCATACCGTTTCCGGGACAATGAACCGATGGCGTTTTTGGAGAAGAATCTGTTCCGCTATACGAGACAGCAGTATGAGAAAGAGCAGCACGCGATTTCCATACATTGTACGAGAAATCCGAAGGAAGAGGCGGAGTTTGTCATGGGAGAGATACATCGGCTGATAAGAGAAGAAGGATATCGGTATCGTGAGATTGCCATTATTACAGGAGATGTGTCTGTGTATGCAGATTATCTGGAAAAAATGTCCGAAATGTATGAAATACCGATTTTTATGGATTATAAACGGAGCGTACTTTTGAATTCCTTCGTGGAATACATTCGTAGCCTCCTTGCCATGGTGGAACAGAACTTTACATACGAGAGTGTGTTCCGTTTCCTGAGAACCGGTCTTACATCGTTTACCTACGAGGAGATTGACGAATTGGAAAACTATGTGATTGCGCTTGGAATCCGGGGATATAAGAAATGGGATGAGAAATGGGTTCGCAAATATCCAGGGATGGAGACGGAAGAGCTGGAACATATCAATGATATCCGGTGCAGATTTGTGGAAATGGTATGGGAAGTTACTTTGATATTAAAGAAGAAGAGAAAGACGGTGGAAGAAATCACGCTGGCGCTTCATGCCTTTTTTGTCAGGGAGGAGCTCCAGGCAAAGGTAGAGCGATATGAGCGTCAGTTTCAGGAGGCGGGAGAGCTTTCGCTGGCAAAAGAATACGCGCAGATTTACCGGATTGTCATTGAGATTTTCGACAAGTTTATGGAACTGCTTGGAGAAGAAGCGCTTGGACTGAAAGAATACTGTGAACTTCTGGATGCAGGATTGGAAGAAGCGAAAGTCGGAGTGATTCCGCCGGGGATTGATGAGGTGGTCGTTGGAGATATTGAAAGAACACGCTTGAAAGATATTAAGGTACTCTTCTTTATGGGCGCAAATGATACCTATATTCCGGGAAATATGAAGGGAAGCGGCCTGTTGTCCGAGCAGGACCGGAAAGTATTCGAAGCCGGGAAGGTGGCGTTGGCTCCGAACGGGAAAGAGAAAGTGTATATTCAGAAATTCTATCTGTATCTGGATTTGACGAAGCCTTCTGAGAAGCTGTATGTTTCTTACAGCAAGGTGAGCGGAGAAGGGAAAAGCATCCGTCCGGCATATTTGCTGATGGATTTACAGAAATTATATCCGGGACTCGCTATCGTGGAGGAAGAAAAGAAGACGATGGAGGATGTCGAACTGACGAAGAAATCCGGAATGAAATATATCATTGCAGGCATCCGAAATGGGGGAGAGGACATTACGGAAGAATGGCTGGAACTCTACAGCGCATATAAGCGGGACCCAAAGTGGAGCCAGGTGGTGGAAAAACTTGTGGAAGCGGGATTCTATCGGAGACACGAGGAATGTCTTTCCAGAGAAATGGCGCGAAAGCTTTACGGGGAAAAAATCGAAGGAAGTGTCACAAGGTTGGAGAGGTTTTCCGCCTGTGCGTTCGCGCATTTCCTGTCCTACGGTCTGCGCTTAAAAGAACGGAAAGAATATAAATTTGAGGCGGTGGACCTGGGGAATGTATTCCATAAGGCGATTGAGATTTTCTCAAGAAATCTTGTGAAAAGCGGGTATACGTGGACGAATCTTCCGGAAGATGAGGCGGAGAAGTTGATTGAAGAGAGCGTGGAAGAAAGTATTGTGGATTATGGCAATACGGTATTACAAAGCTCTGCGCGGAATGAATATATGATTACGCGAATGAAGCGGATGATGCGGCGTACCGTATGGGCGCTTTCCAAGCAGCTTGCGAAAGGAGACTTCGTTCCGTCCGGATATGAACTTTCTTTTGGCAGCGGCAAGATTGACCGGGTGGACGTCTATGAGACGCCGGAAAAAGTGTATGTGAAAGTCATTGACTACAAGACGGGAAGCAAGTCGTTCAGCTTATCCGCCTTATATTACGGCTTGCAGTTACAGTTGGCGGTATATATGAATGCGGCGGTGGAATTAGAGCGGAGGAGACAGCCGAAGAAGAAAGTCGTTCCTGCGGGCGTCTTTTATTATCGGATGAAAGACCCGATTGTACAGAAAGTAGAGGATGAGGAATTGGAAGACGCGATACTCGGAGAGCTTCGCCTGGATGGGATTGTCAATGCGGAAGAGGAAGTAGTACAGCATATGGATAAGGATTTGAAAGGGAGTTCTCTTGTCATTCCGGTTGGAAGAAATAAGGATGCGAGTCTTTCCAAGACATCGAAGGCATTTCCGGAAGAAGACTTTGAACTCATTTCCTCCTATGTCAGACAGACCGTTGAGCAGATTGAAGCGAAGATACAAGATGGGGCAATGGATGCGTTCCCGTATGAGATGGGAAGCGCGCGGGGCTGCGACTATTGTGAATTCCGGGGAATCTGCCGGTTTGATGAGAAGATTGAAGGGTGCGAATACCGAAAACTTGGAAAGATGAGTGATGAGGAAGTGTTAGAGCATATGAGAAAGGAAGTGGAATAAGGAGTGGAGTGGACGAAAGAGCAGCAACAGGTTATCGAGCTGCGGAACCGGAATATTCTTGTGTCGGCTGCGGCGGGCTCAGGAAAGACGGCGGTGCTTGTAGAGCGTATCATCCAGCGTCTGACCGAAGCGGAACATCCGATAGATGTGGATGAACTTTTAATCGTGACATTTACGGAGGCGGCGGCATCCGAGATGAAAGAGAGGATTCTCATTGCCATCGAGAAGAAGCTGGAAGAAAAGCCGGATGATGTGCATTTGCAGAGGCAGGCTTCCTTGATTCATAATTCTATGATTACGACAATCCATAGCTTTTGTCTGTCGGTTATCCGGGAACATTTTCATACCATTGATTTGGACCCTGGATTTCGGATTGGAGAAGAAGGAGAGCTGAAGCTTCTGAAAAAAGATGTGTTGGAGGAACTTCTGGAAGCCGAGTATGAGGAGGCGAATCCGGCATTTCTTGAATTTGTAGAGCGGTATGCAACCGGAAGAGACGACAAGAAGCTGGAAGAGCTGATTCAACAGGTCTATGAATTTTCCAGAAGTTATCCGAACCCATCCCGATGGCTGCAATCCTGTGTGGATGCATACGAGGCAGGGAGTGTCGGAGAATGGCTGGAAAGTCCGGCGGTAAGGCTTGTAGAAGAAAATATCCGTCGTTATGCGGACGATGCGGTTTCGCTATTGGAGGGTGGAATCCGTATCTGCGAAGAGCCGGACGGCCCTTATATGTATAAGGAAGCATTGGAAGCTGAGAAGGAAGGATGGCTCTATCTGAAAGCGGCGGAAAACTTAGGCGATATGTTTGCGCGGAAGGGGAATGCCGAGGGAGGAAAGCTGAAAGCCAACCGAGATAAAAGTGTTTCCAAGGAATTATCCGAGCAGGTGAAAGAGATTCGGAAACAGACGAAAGGATTCCTGACAGATATTTTGAAAAATTATCTCTTTCAATCTCCGGAGGAAATGATAGAGGATATGAAGTTTGCCAAGACGACGGTGGAGGAGCTTGTCTTTCTCGTGGAAAGATTTGCGGAGGCGTTCGCGGAGAAGAAGCGGAGCAGAAACTTGATAGACTTTGGGGATATGGAACAGCTTGCGCTTCAGATTCTGACAGAGGAGAAAGAGGGAGAGTTGGTTCCGTCCATCGTTGCGGGCGAGTATCAGAAACAATTCAAGGAGATTATGATTGATGAGTATCAGGACAGTAACCTGATACAGGAAGCGATTTTGACAAGCGTTTCTACCATATGGCAAGGAAAGTATAACATCTTCATGGTCGGGGATGTGAAGCAGAGCATCTACCGCTTCCGTCTGTCACGTCCGGAGCTTTTTATGGAGAAGTATGATACTTATGACTTGGAGGATGGAGAAAAGCAGAGAATCGATTTGCATAAAAACTTCCGAAGCAGGAGGGAAGTTCTCGACAGTACGAACTTTGTGTTCCGGCAAATCATGACAAAGGGACTTGGCGGCATCGCTTATGACGACAATGCGGCGTTATATTTTGGTGCGGAATATTATAAGGAACGGACAGGGAACGAGACGGAAGTTCTGATTGTCGATACGGATGTGGAGATTCCGTCAGAGGAGCAGGCGCAGGAGACGGCGCGCGAGATGGAAGCGCGGGCGGTGGCTCGAAGAATCAAGGAACTGATGGAACATCATACCGTAATGGACAAGGAGACGGGAGAATTTCGGAACGTGCAGTATCGCGATATTGTTATCCTGACCCGAAGTTTGAAGGGGTGGACGGACGTCTTTACGAAGGTGTTGAACCGGGAGGGGATTCCGACATACACCGGAAGTCGGGAAGGATATTTTGAGACGTTGGAGATAGAGACGATTCTGAATTATCTTCGTGTGTTGGACAATCCGAATCAGGATATTCCGCTGACGGCTGTTCTCTCGTCACCGATAGTGGGATTGTCGGGGGAGGAACTGGCGAAGATTCGAAGTCTGGATAAGGAAATCTCGTTTTCAAGATGTGTGAAACGGTATATGGAAGAAGGAGCCGATGCAGTTCTCAAGGTGAAGCTGCAGGAATGCTTCCGACAAATGGCGTATTTTCGGGAGATGGTGCCATATACGGCGATTCACGAGCTGCTCTGGAGGATATTGGAGGAGACCGGATACCGTTATCTTGCGGCGGCGATGCCGGGAGGAGAACAGCGGAGCGCCAACATAGATATGCTGTTGGAAAAAGCGAAGGCTTTCGAAGGCACAAGCTATAAAGGACTATTTAACTTTGTCCGTTATATCGAACAACTGAAAAGGTACGATGTGGATTATGGGGAAGCGAATATTGCGGATGAGCAGGCGGATACAGTTCGGCTGATGAGCATTCATAAAAGCAAAGGTTTGGAATTCCCGATTGTGTTTGTTGCCGGAATGAATAAGAAGTTCAATAAATTGGATGTGACAAGGGAGATTGTGGTACATCCGGAACTCGGCATCGGAGTGGATTGCATTGATTTGAAAAAGCGGACAAAAGCTCCGACTTTTTTGAAGAAAGCCATCCAGAGAGAGGTACATTTGGAGAATCTCGGGGAAGAGCTTCGGATTCTCTATGTTGCCATGACAAGGGCAAAGGAAAAGCTATTACTCGTCGGAAGCCTTGGGGACGTGGAGAAGAAGATGGGGAAATATGAGAGCCTGAAGAACCGAGAAGAAGAGCAATTATCGTTTAGCATGCTTTCCGGCGCAGGGAGCTATTTTGACTGGGTGCTTCCTTGCTATCTACGGTATCGGTGGAAAGAGACGTATGGACAGGTGAAAAAGATAGACTTGGAGCAGCTTGTATCGGAAGAACTCGTGGAGGATTTAGAATCCGATTACAAGAAAGAGACGTTCCTGAACTGGGATGCGGAACGGATTTTCCAAGAAGAGTTCAAGGAGAGACTGGAAGGACAATTTTCTTACAGATATCCGTATGAGAAAGCGGGAGAGATGAAGCTGAAATTTACCGTATCGGAACTGAAGCGGCAGAATGAAGAACCGGAAGAGAGCGGAGAGCTATTATATAAGGAAGAAGAACAGATTCCCCTTCTGCCGAAGAAGTTGATGGAGGAAGGCGCTTTGCGGGGAGCGGGAAGAGGTACCGCTTACCATAAAGTGTTGGAATTGCTGGATTTTCAGAAGGAATACAGGAAAGAATCATTGGAAAATGAGTTAAAAGAAATGGAAAGAAATGAAAAAATTTCAAAAGAAATATATAACACGATTTGGATATGGGATATTTTAAAATTTCTTTCTACCCGTTCGGCAAAGCGTATGCATCAGGCGGCAGCTCTCGGGCGGCTTCACAAAGAGCAGCCGTTTGTGCTGGGTGTGGATGCACAGGAGATTTACCCAAAGGAAGAGTTAGCCGGAATGGAGGAATTGCTTCTGATTCAGGGAATCATCGACGTATGGTTTGAAGAGGAAGACGGGCTTGTTCTTCTGGACTATAAGACGGACCGGGTGACGAAAGGGGAAGAACTCCGGGAAAAATACCGCGCGCAATTGGAATATTATGCACAGGCGTTGGAGCGCGTGACAGGGAAACGGGTGAAAGAAAAGATTATTTATTCGTTTGCACTGCAGGAAGAAATCATATGGCATTAATCTTCAATGAATCTTCATAATTTCTTAAACAATATTATATTGACCACATATATTATATGATATATAATATGGTTACAAAAATAATATTACATTTTATGAAACCGAAAGGAGTGGGCAAGATGGTATTTAATACAGGGGCAGCACTTCTCGATGCGGTGGTACTTGCAGTAGTGTCAAGAGAGTCGGAGGGGACATACGGATATAAGATTACACAGGATGTACGGCATGCGCTGGACGTTTCGGAATCTACATTGTATCCGGTGCTCCGCAGGCTACAGAAGGACGAATGTCTGGAGGTATATGACATGCAGTTTGACGGCAGAAACCGGAGATATTATAAACTGACAGAAAAAGGAATGGCACAGCTTCAGTTATATCGTGTGGAGTGGAAGAATTATTCGAGGAAGATTAGTGAGATGTTTGAGGGAGGTGCGGCAGTATGAATCGCATAGAGTTTATAGCAGAGCTGGAGAGACTGCTGCAGGATATTTCCGCAGAGGAAAGAAACGAAGCAGTTCAGTATTACAGGGATTATTTTGAAGACGCAGGGATGGAGAATGAACAGCATATCATCGAGGAATTAGGAAGTCCGAAGAAAGTGGCCGATACAATCAAGGCGGGACTTCGGGGAGGATGCGATGAGAGCAGCGAATATCGGGAAACCGGCTATACGGATACCCGCTTTGAAGATAAGAAAATGCCGGCGAGACGGGAAGAGGTGGCATATGAAACTGAAAAAGACCCGCAGAAGAAAAAGCCGTATACGAATAATGCGTTGAAGATTTTGTTGATAATTGCGATTCTTGTTGTGGGAGCGCCTGTCATTCTTCCGTTGGCGGTTGCGGTCATTGCAATTGTCCTGGCGCTTGGAGTCGGAGTGATTGCCCTGGCGGGCGGCATCGTGATAACAGCAATCGTGGTTCTTATTACAGGGGTAATCATGGCATTTGCCGGTATCATCAAGATATTCTCCTTCCCGGCGCTTGGGCTTGCGGTCTGCGGAGCTGGTCTGATTCTCGGGGTACTCGGGCTTCTTGCAACCGTTCTTCTTGTGAAATTATGTATGATTGTGTTCCCGATTGTATTTCGCGGAATTGTCGAGTTATGTAGAAAACTCATTCATAAAAAGGGGGAACAGGCAAGATGAAGAAGAGATGGAAAACGTTTTTTATCGTGTGCGCGTCGGTGTTTGGAATAGGAGTTGTTCTTTGCATCACAGGATTTGCAATCGGGGTTTCTGACAGCGATGTGCGGAATGCATTCCGCAATGGATTTGGATTTTTCAGCGGCGGTGTGATTACAGATTACGAATCCAATACAGAGATGTCGGCAGAGCAGGTAGAAGAGGAACTGGAAAGCTATCGCGGTGTCCGGAATCTGGAAGTGGAAGTAGGGAAGATAGCGCTTCGGATTGCGGAATCCGATGGGGAATCGATTCTGGTAGAGAGAGGGCTGAACGCGGAGTGCGATAAGCATGTCCGGATTCATCAGGAAGGCAATACTCTGAAAGTGGAGATGGAAGAGTGGAAACATTTTGATAACGATGCCGGAAGCATAACGCTCTATATTCCGAAGAGAATGGTGTTTGATTCCGCAGAGCTTACAGTTGGCGCAGGCTCCATGGGAATTGAAAATCTTCGGACGAGAGAACTTGACCTGGAAGTCGGAGCCGGAAGCGTTGAGGCGGACAGGATAGAGGCAGAGGAGCTCTCTCTGACTTGCGGTATGGGAAGCATTGAGATGACGGCAAAGGGAAAGGAACAGGATTATAACTACGACTTAGACGTAGGTATGGGCAGCGTTACAATCGGCGGAGGAGAGTTCGGCGGTATGGCGATTGAAAAGCAGGTGCAGAATCATGCCCCGAACAACATGGAACTGGAATGCGGCATGGGAAGCATTGAAATCTATTTTGAAGAAGAGTAGGAGGAAGATATATGGAACCGAAGAAATTATATCGTTCAAAAGTCAACAGGATGGTATGTGGTGTCTGTGGAGGAATTGCAGAATATTTTAATATCGACCCGACGCTTATCCGTCTGGGATTTGTGCTTGGAGCATGCGCAAGCTTCGGAACAATGATTCTTGGATATTTTGCCGCGGCGGTTATCATCCCGGATAACAAATAAAACCGGAATAAAAATCAATATTATGGGAATCCTCTTTCAAAACGAAAGGGGATTTTTCTATGGGAAAAAAGAAATGGCCGAAAAGCCTCGATGAGGTGGAGCCGCAGGATATGTTGAAATATGAGATTGCGGAGGAACTGGGACTTCTTCCGAAAGTGCTGGAAGAAGGATTTTCCGCACTTACCTCGAAAGAAACCGGCAGAATCGGCGGTCTTATGACGAAAAAACGCAGAGAATTGGATGCGAGACTTGAAAAAAACGAGTAATTCTGCTATAATACTACACTTGAGAAAGGTAACGGGGTGGTTATGAACAATCGAATTAATGTTTTGGAATTAGAACTTCATAACGACACAGCGAAAGAGGCGATGCAGAAAGTCATGGATTACATGCGGACAGAACCTCTGAACATTGTGGAATTCATTAGCTCGGATTCTCTTCTTTTAAGTAAGGATGACGAAGTGTTCCGGGACAATGTGGCGCAGTCCGATTTGGTGGTAACTGTGGAGAAGTCTTTTCTGGAACTTGCAGGAGTGACAGACAGAAGAAGACTGCAGGACGCCGAGAACGGATTGTTGTTGAAGATGATTCTGCATTATTTTCACAAGAATCATAACCGTATATTTTTACTGGTGGAGTCTGAAGAGGACAAGACCCGTTTTACAGAATATTTTGAGCATGCGTATTCCGGAATTGAGGTCGTAGGTGCGGAGATAGTATCGAAAAACCGCGCCATGGATGACATGATTCTGAATTGTATCAACGGAATCGAGCCGGAATGTGTGGTTTCTTTACTTTCGTCGCCTTTACAGGAAGCATTTGTTATGCGAAACCGTATTCTTCTGAATTCCAGACTTTGGCTCGGATTAGGGAAGAATATAAAGTTTCCCCAGGAAGAGAAAGAAAAAAGGCCGATTCGGGACTTTTTCGTGAAACTTTTTCTGAAGAGGGAGATTGAGAAGAAAAAACAAAAAAGAGGAAATGCATAAAAAAATAGGATTTCCTCTTTATTTTTTTGGTGAATTGTATTAGAATGTAGGTTGGATATACTATTTTGTAACAATTTTGTAATATACGAGTGCCGTTAAATAATTAGAAAAGGAGAAAAGATTATGATATCTAATCAGATACTTCAAAATACAATTGAAGGATTGAGAGAGATTACAAAGATGGATTTGTGCGTATTGGACATCGATGGGAAAGTTCTTGCAACAACATTTGCAGAGCCGGCAAACTATTCGTCTTCTTTACTCTCTTTTGTAGAATCACCGGCAGACAGCCAGGCGATTCAGGGATACCAGTTTTTTAAGATTTTTGATGAACATCAGTTAGAGTATATACTCGTGGCGAGCGGCAGCAGTGATGATGTCTATATGGTTGGCAAAATCGCGGCGTTCCAGATTCAGAATCTTCTGGTGGCATATAAAGAACGGTTCGATAAAGACAACTTTATTAAGAACCTGTTACTCGATAACCTGCTCCTTGTAGACATCTACAATCGCGCGAAGAAGCTTCGCATCGAAATCGATGTGAGAAGAGTTGTATTCGTGATTGAGACGTCCCATGAGAAAGATACCGGTTCTTTGGAGCATATCCGCTCCTTACTCGGTGGAAAAGGAAGAGATTTCATCACAGCAGTCGATGAGAAGAATATTATTATTGTAAAAGAACTTCTGTCAGGAGAAGGATATCCGGACCTGGAGAAAGCGGCCGGAGAGATTCTCTCTATTCTGAAAGCAGAAGGAGAAGACGTACATATTGCATATGGTACGATTGTAAATGACATCAAGGAAGTGTCCAAGTCTTATAAAGAGGCGAAGCTGGCGCTGGATGTCGGCAAGATATTTTTCGATGAGAAGGATATCATTGCATATAGCACCCTTGGGATTGGCCGTTTGATTTATCAGTTGCCGATTCCACTTTGTAAAATGTTTATTCGGGAGATATTTGAGGGGAAATCACCGGATGAGTTCGATGAGGAGACATTGACGACGATTAACAAGTTCTTCGAGAACAGTCTGAACGTGTCAGAGACATCGAGACAATTATACATTCATCGTAACACACTTGTATACCGTCTGGACAAGCTGCAGAAAAGCACCGGTTTAGACCTCAGGGTATTCGAAGATGCAATCACGTTTAAGATTGCATTGATGGTAGTGAAATACATGAAGTATATGGAGACCATGGAGTATTAGTGATTGATTTAGGAGGAACTTTATGATTGAATTTAAAGACGTCACGAAAGAGTACACAAAAGGAATTGCGGCTC
Organism: uncultured Lachnospiraceae bacterium; assembly: GCA_905197485.1. Lineage (GTDB taxonomy): Bacteria > Bacillota > Clostridia > Lachnospirales > Lachnospiraceae > Faecalimonas. The sequence continues at coordinate 26,362 of CAJJYZ010000013.1, forward strand.
TGAATGGGATTAACCTTAAGATTGAGCAGGGAGAGTTTGTATTTATCGTAGGTGACAGTGGTTCGGGTAAATCTACACTCATTCGTCTTTTGATGAAAGAACTGGACCCAACATCGGGAACAATTATCGTAAACGGAATGAATTTAAACAGAATGAAACACAGACACATCGCAAAATACAGAAGACATCTTGGAGTTGTTTTCCAGGACTTCCGTCTCTTGAAGGACAGAAACATTTACGAGAATATCGCATTTGCTCAGCGTGTCATTGAGACGCCGACAAGAATCCTGAAGCAGAAAGTTCCGGCAGCGCTTTCACTTGTAGGACTTGCCCAGAAGTATAAAGCATATCCAAGAGAATTATCCGGAGGGGAGCAGCAACGTGTTGCGATTGCAAGAGCCGTTGTAAATGAACCGGCGATTCTTCTGGCAGATGAGCCGACAGGGAACCTTGACCCGACAAACGCATGGGAAATCATGAAATTGTTGGAAGAAGCGAATGAGAGAGGGACTACGGTACTTGTAGTAACTCATAATCATGAGATTGTGGCAGAGATGAAAAAACGTGTCATTACAATGCAGAAAGGCGTAATTGTCAGCGACGAGAAAGAGGGCGAGTATAGAGATGAGAATTAGTACAATTGGATATACCATGAAACAAGGTGTTAAAAACATCGGAAGAAATAAGATGTTTTCCCTTGCATCAATTGCAACGATGTCGGCTTGTATCTTTATGTTTGGATTGTTTTATTCCATTATTATAAACTTCCAGAATATCGTAAAGAGTGCGGAAGAAGGCGTTGCAATCACCGTATTCTTCGATGAGGGAATTGAGAATACAAAGATTCAGGAGATTGCAGATTTGATTCAGAATCGGGATGAAGTGAGCAAGATGGAATTCGTATCCGGCGAAGAAGCGTGGGAAGACTTTAAAGAGCAGTATTTCGGGGAAGCAGAATATCTGGCAGAGGGATTTGCCGATAACCCGCTTATGAATTCAGATAACTTACAGGTATACATGAAAGACGTTTCGGGACAGAAGGAACTGGTAGAATACATCTCCGGTCTTGACGGGGTACGTGATGTCAACCGTTCCGATACGGTGGCGAAGACACTTTCCGGAGCCAATAAGCTGATTCTGTATGTATCGGCAGCGATTATCATCATCCTTCTTGCTGTTTCCGTATTCCTGATTAGTAATACGGTAGCGATGGGTATTTCCATCCGACGGGAAGAGATTGCGATTATGAAATACATCGGAGCGAAGGACTCTTTCGTAAGAATGCCATTCGTCATCGAAGGTCTTCTGATTGGATTTATCGGAGCGATTATTCCGCTTGTGGCATTGTTCTTCCTGTATGAGAAGGCAGTTGCTTATGTATTGATGAAATTCCACGTATTAAGCAACCTGCTTACATTCCTTCCGGTAACAACTGTTTACAGAACGTTACTTCCGGTCGGAATCTTACTTGGAATCGGAATTGGTTTTGTGGGAAGTTTCTCCACAACACGCAAGCACTTGAAGGTATAATTTTTAAGGTGAAAAGATATGAAAAAAAGAGTATTAAGTTATGTACTGGCAGCGGTCGTGCTGGTAAGCAGTATATCGCCGGTTACAGTTCGTGCGGCTGAGACGATTGAGTCTGCACAGCAGAAGGCAAAACAACTGGAACAGGAAAAAGCACAGGCTGAGAAAGAAAAATCATCTTTGACAGCACAATTGAATAAGATTATTGAAGACCTGAAAAAGGCACAGGCTGATGTAGAGGCAAAAGAGCAGGAAATCTCAGATACAGAGGACGAATTGACTGCGGCAAGAATCAAAGAGAACGAGCAGTATGAGGCAATGAAAATCCGTATCAAGTACATGTACGAGAACGGAAATTCCGATATGATTGCCGTATTGCTCTCAGCAGAAGATATGGCAGATTTCCTCAATAAGGCAGAGTATGTAGAACAGATTTCTGTGTATGACAGACAGATGCTTGTGGAATTCCAGAAGATTGTAAAAGATATCGAGAAGAAGGAAGCGAAGCTGAAGAAAGAAAAAGAACAGCTCGTAAGCTTGCAGGATACATTGGCGAAGAAGCAGACAGAAGTGCAGAACTTACTCGCATCGAAAAAATCAGAGATTGCCAATCTGGAATCTGCAATCGGAGAGAATGCGAAAGTATTGAACGATTTGATTGCGAAGGCAAAAGAAGCAGAGCGCAGAAGAAAAGAAGCGGAGCAGGCTGCAAAAGAAGAGGCAGAGCGTCAGGAACAGAATAAGAAACCGTCAACAGGCGGCGGAAGTTCTTCTAGTGGCGGAAGCTCAAAACCTGGAAATGACGTAATTGTTGGAAACGGACGTTTATCGAATCCATGTCCGTCAGCAAGAATCAGCAGTGAGTTCGGACCTCGTAAGGCGCCGACAGCAGGCGCAAGTTCTTACCACAAAGGACGCGACTATGCGGCTCCGAGCGGAACGCCTATTTACGCTTCTGATTCGGGAAGAGTTGTGACGGCAAGTTACAACAGCGTCAGAGGAAACTATGTAGTTATCGACCATGGAAATGGAATCCAGACATGGTATCAGCATGCGTCCAGATTATTCGTATCACAGGGCGATACTGTGAGCAGAGGACAGAATATTGCGAATGTAGGAACAACAGGCGTATCTACAGGAGCACATCTTCACTTTGAAGTCCATGTGAATGGCGTGGCGGTTGACCCAAGAAAATATTTATAGAATAGGCATAGATATGGAAAATCATAAGAATTTTTTGAAGGGGGCGCTTTGTGGCGCCCTCGTTATGCTGTTGGCAGTAACAGCGTTTCAGTATGTGACAGACGGCGGATTAGTGGAACGGGATACGAAGCGAAAATTACGTACCGTTGATTCTCTTATTGACTTCCAGTATTTGCGAAGCGATGACGTCGATGAGGAGACGCTGCAGGAATATCTGGTTAAAGGATATGTGGCAGGGCTTAATGACCCGTACTCTGTGTATTTTAACGAAGAAGAGACGAAAGAACTTTTTGAGACAACGACGGGAGAGTTTGGCGGAATCGGCGCCCAGATGTCTCAGAATCGGGAGACGAAAGTAGTAACGATGACGAACGTCTACGAAGATTCTCCGGCGGCGGAAGCCGGATTCCGGAACAATGACATTCTCTATCAAGTGGATGGGGAAGGCATCGGCGGTATGGATTTGGATGAAATCGTCAAGAAGATTAAAGGCGAAAAAGGAACCAAAGTAACGATTACCGTTTTGCGTGGCGAGGAGAACGAAGAGTATGAAGCGACAGTGACGCGTGATATTATCGAGGCGCAGACGGTAGAATACGAGATGAAGGAAGAGCAGATTGGCTATATTCGTCTCACAGAGTTTGACCAGGTGTCTTTGGACCAGTTCGAACATGCTCTTACAGATTTGGAAAAACAGGGAATGAAAGCCCTTATCGTAGATTTGCGTGGGAACCCAGGCGGCAATCTGAGTACGGTCTGCGGAATCCTGGACTTGATTCTTCCGGAGGGAACGATAGTGTCAACGAAGGACAGGGATGGACATGGAGAAACGTACAAGTCGGATGAAGAGCACAAGCTTCAAGTTCCGTTGAGCGTTCTTGTGGACGGTTCCAGCGCCAGCGCATCGGAGATTTTCGCCGGAGCAGTGCAGGATTATGAGTTGGGAACGATTGTGGGAACGACGACATATGGAAAGGGCGTCGTGCAGAATATTTTTGATTTGCGGGACGGCACGTCGGTGAAGCTTACCATTTCCGAATACTTTACTCCGGATGGAAGGAATATCGATGGAAAAGGAATCGAGCCGGATGTGGAAGTGAAGTATGTGTACAACGAAGAGAATCCGCAGGAGGACAACCAGCTTGAAAAAGCAATGGAAGTGACAAAAGAAAAAATAAAATAAATGTGGGAAGGGGATGCAATTTTGCATTCCCTTTTATGTTTTCCTATGATAAAATAAATTTAGTATGTAATTTTACAGAAAGGGTGAGAACCATGAAAATATTGATTCAAAACGGACATGTACTGGACCCGGCGACGAATCGGGACGGAAACTATGATGTTCTGATAGAAGATGACAGAATCGCGGCCGTCGAAGAAAAGTTAGACGCGGATGCAGACAAGGTTATCGACGCGGCAGGATGTTATGTGATGCCTGGATTTATTGATTTACACGTGCATCTGAGAGACCCGGGGCTGACATATAAAGAAGACTTGAAATCTGGCGGGATGGCGGCGGCGCGAGGAGGAGTGACAACTCTGTGCGCGATGCCGAACACAAAGCCGGTTATCGATACGAAGGAGCGTGTCGAAGACGTACACCGAAGAGCGAAGGAAGAATCTCCGGTCCATGTTATTCAGCTAGGCTCCGTTACCGTAGGACAACAAGGGGAAGAACTTGCCGATATTCAGGGGATGGCAGAGGCAGGCTGCTATGCGATTAGCGAAGATGGGAAGTCGGTCATGAATGCTTCTTTATACCGGAAGGCGATGAAGCTCGCGGCAGAGAACCATATCGCAGTCTTTGCACATTGTGAGGATATCACTATGGTAGAGGGTGGAGTGATGAATGCGGACGAGAAAGCAGAGTCTCTCGGATTAAAGGGAATCAGCAATGCGGTAGAAGACGTCATTATCGCGAGGGATATTTTGATAGCGAAGGAGACAAAAGCACAGCTTCATCTGTGCCACTGCTCGACTGCGGATAGTGTGAAGATGGTAGAGGAGGCTAAGAAAGAAGGGCTTCCGGTAACCGCAGAAGTCTGTCCGCATCATTTTATTATGAGTACGGAAGACATTACGGAAGATAACGGAAGATTCAAGATGAATCCGCCGCTTCGAAGCAGGGAAGACGTGGAGGCTTTGAAAGAGGGATTGAAGAATAATATCATGGACGTTATCGCCACAGACCATGCGCCGCATGGGGAGGAGGAGAAGAATAAGTCCATGAAAGATTCTGTATTTGGAATCGTAGGAATCGAGACGTCCGCCGCGCTGACGTACACAGAGCTTGTGGACAAGGGAGTCCTGACTCCGATGCAGATGGTGGAGAAGATGAGCTTTAATCCGGCAAAGATTCTCGGAATTGATGGAGAGAAAGGCTCTGTTTCCGAAGGAAAGATTGCGGACCTCGTGATTTTTGACCCGAAGAGAGAGTACAAGATTGATAAGAACACATTTTTCTCAAAAGGAAAGAACACGCCGTTTGACGGATATCCGGTTAAAGGCGATGTGAAATATACATTCGTGGATGGGAAACTTGTGTATGAGAATACATTTTATTAGGAGGAAGATTCAATGATTAACAAATTAGTTGCCAATATTAAGAAAACAGGAGCGCCAATCGTCGTAGGATTGGACCCGATGTTAAACTATATTCCAGAGCACGTACAGAAGAAAGCGTTTGCAGAATTTGGCGAGACTTTAGAGGGAGCTGCGGAGGCAATTTGGCAGTTCAATAAAGAGATTGTGGACAAGACATATGATTTGATTCCGGCAGTAAAACCACAGATTGCCATGTATGAGCAGTTCGGAATCCCGGGAATGGAAGCGTTCAAGAAGACAGTAGATTACTGTAAGTCAAAAGGATTGGTTGTTATCGGTGATATCAAGCGTGGAGATATCGGTTCCACATCTGCGGCATATGCGGTTGGACATGTGGGACGCGTACAGGTAGGAAGCAAATCTTACGTTCCATTCGATGAAGACTTCGTAACGGTGAATCCATACCTTGGTTCTGACGGTGTGAAACCGTTTATCGATGTATGTAAGGAAGAGAATAAAGGATTATTTATCCTTGTAAAGACATCCAACCCATCCAGCGGAGAATTCCAGGACAGACTCATCGACGGCAAACCGTTGTATGAATTGGTTGGTGAGAAAGTAGCAGAGTGGGGAGCAGACCACATGGGTGATGAATACAGCTACGTAGGAGCCGTTGTTGGAGCGACTTATCCGGAGATGGGAAAAGCCCTTCGTAAAGTCATGCCGAAATCCTACATCTTAGTGCCTGGTTACGGAGCACAGGGTGGAAAAGGAAAAGACCTGGTACATTTCTTCAACGAAGACGGACTCGGAGCAATCGTTAACTCTTCGCGTGGAATCATTGCGGCTTACAAACAGGAAGCATATGCAAAATTCGGAGCAGAACACTTCGGCGACGCTTCCAGAGCTGCAGTAGAAGCAATGGTGACAGACATTCGCGAGAGCCTTGAGCAGCGCTAAAAAGCTTCGATTGGAAGTTCGAATGCACAAGGAGCAATGAAAGGAGTAAGACAGATGGCAGAAAGAGAAAAAGAAACTGCGGTTGTCGTTTCCCAGGAAGAACTTGCCGAAGGTATCTTCAGCATGTGGCTTCAGACAAATGCGGCAAAAGAAGCGAAACCGGGACAGTTTATCTCAATGTATACGAATGATGGAAGTAAGCTTCTTCCAAGACCGATTAGTATCTGTGAGATTGATAAAGAAAATGGAAGACTTCGTATGGTTTACCGCGTAACCGGAGAGAATACAGGGACAGAACAGTTTTCTAAGATGAAAGCCGGGGATACGATTCCGGTTATCGGACCTCTTGGAAACGGATTCCCGCTGGAAGAAGGAACAGGCAAAAAAGCATTCCTGATGGGCGGCGGTATCGGCGTTCCTCCGATTCTGGAGCTTGCAAAACAGTTGGAAGGGGAGAAACAGATTGTCGTAGGATATCGAAATGCGGATACGTTCCTTCAGAAAGAATTTGAACAAAACGGACAGGTGTACATTTCCACAGAGGACGGAAGCGTTGGAACGAAAGGAAACGTCATGGATGCCATTCGTGAAAACGGATTGGATGCAGAGATTATCTATGCGTGCGGACCGACACCGATGCTTCGCGCGATTAAAGCATATGCGGAGGAAAGAAACATCCCTTGCTATATTTCGCTGGAAGAGAGAATGGCATGTGGAATCGGGGCGTGCCTTGCCTGTGTATGTAAGACGAAAGAGAAAGACCACCACAGCAATGTACACAACAAACGCATCTGCAAAGATGGACCGGTGTTCTTGAGTACGGAGGTGGAACTGTAATGGCAGATATGAGAGTGAATATTGCCGGAGTGGAATGGAAGAATCCGGTGACGACAGCTTCCGGAACATTCGGTTCCGGCGCGGAATTCGCAGACTTTGTAGACTTGAATCAAATCGGGGCGGTGACGACGAAAGGAGTTGCCAATATTCCATGGCCGGGAAATCCGACGCCGAGAGTGGTGGAGACATATGGCGGAATGATGAATGCGGTAGGACTTCAGAATCCGGGAATCGATTTGTTCTGCGAGAGAGATATTCCGTTTTTGAGAAAGTACGATACGAAGATTATCGTAAACGTATGTGGAAAATCAATGGAAGATTACTGTGAAGTTGTGGAAAGACTCGCGAATGAAGATGTGGACATGCTGGAAATCAATATTTCCTGTCCGAATGTAAAAGAGGGCGGCATTGCTTTCGGCCAAAATCCGAAAGCGGCGGAAGAGATTACGAAAGCAGTGAAAAAATATGCGAAGCAGCCTGTGATTATGAAGTTAAGCCCGAACGTAACGGATATCACAGAGATGGCGAGAGCGGTAGAAGCAGGGGGTGCGGACGCAGTATCCCTTATCAATACGCTTACCGGAATGAAGATTGACATTCACAGACGGGCATTTGCCCTTGCAAACAAGACCGGCGGTATGTCCGGTCCTGCGATTAAGCCGATTGCGGTCCGCATGGTGTATCAGGTGGCGAATGCAATTCAGCTTCCGATTATCGGTATGGGAGGAATCGCAAGCGCGGATGATGCGATTGAATTCCTTCTTGCAGGTGCAAGCGCAGTATCCGTAGGAACGGCAAACTTTGTGAATCCGGGAGTTACAGCGGAGATTGTAAAGGGAATTGAAACATATATGGACCGGTATGGATTCAACACCGTATCGGAGATGGTAGGCATTGTAAAATAGCGAGGAGGAACATAGCATGGCAAATTGTGCAATTGTAGGCATCAACTGGGGTGATGAGGGTAAAGGAAGAATGGTAGACCTTCTGACGGAAGACTACGACGTTGTCGCTCGTTTTCAAGGAGGGGGCAACGCAGGACACACAGTAATCAACGAGCATGGAAAGTTTGCGCTTCATTTGCTTCCATCCGGAATTTTCCGTCCGGAGGTGGTGAATATCTTAGGAAATGGCGTTGCGCTTGACCCGGAGAATCTCTGGACAGAGATGCAGGAAGTGATGTCCCAGGGGGTTGCATTGACACCGGAGAACCTCAAGATTAGTGACCGGGCGTCCTTACTGCTTCCATGGCACCGCCAGTTGGACGAGCTGGAGGAATGCCGTCTTGCAGATAAGAAATTCGGCTCCACGAAACAGGGAATCGCACCGTTTTACTCAGACAAGTATCAGAAGAAGACAATTCTTGCGGGAGAGCTATTCTATCCGGAAGAATTAAGGGAACATTTGAAAGATTTGATGGAGTGGAAGAATCTGACGCTGACAGAAGTGTATGGGGCTGAGCCTTATACGATGGAGATGCTGGAGAACTGGATTGCGGAAGCTTGCGAGAAGATTAAACCGTATGTATGCGATACGGGAATGTTCCTGAAAGAAGCCCAAAAGGAAGGAAAGAGTATCCTCTTCGAGGCGCAGCTCGGTTCCCTTCGTGATTTGGATTATGGCATTCATCCGTATACAACATCTTCCAACACAATTGCAGCATTTGCGCCGGTAGGCTCCGGACTTCCGAGTGCGAAACTGGATGAGATTGTCGGCGTTGTGAAAGCGTACTCAAGCTGCGTAGGAGAAGGGCCTTTCGTATGTGAACTCTTCGGGGAAGAGGCGGAAGCGCTTCGTGAGGCAGGAAACGAATATGGAGCGAAGACAGGCAGACCGAGACGTGTCGGACCAATCGATATTGTGGCGACAAAATACGGAGTGGAAGTGCAGGCGGCGACAGATATCGCCTTGACAAAACTGGACGTATTGAGCGGTATGGACAAGATTCCGGTATGCACGCACTATATGCTGGATGGAAAGCAGATTGACCGTTTCCCATTTCCGACAGCTCTTTCCCATGCAAAACCAGTGATTGAATATTTCCCGGGATGGAATTGTGATATTTCCGGCGCGCGTACATGGGAAGAACTTCCAAAAGAAGCGCAGGAATATGTGTCATACATTGAAAAAGCGATTGAATGTCCGATTACTTACGTTTCCGTAGGACCGGAACGCGACAGCATTATCATCAGAAAGTAGGAGGAAATGGTATGACAAATAAATATGAATCTCCACTTTCATCTCGTTATGCATCGGACTATATGCTGAAACTTTTCTCCTCTGACACAAGATATCAGACATGGAGAAAGTTGTGGGTTTCTCTCGCAAAGGCGGAAAAAGAATTGGGACTTCCGATTACGGACGAACAGGTAGAAGAACTGGAAGCGCATGTAGAAGATATCGACTATGCTTGTGTAAGCAAAAGAGAAAAAGAAGTGCGTCATGACGTGATGGCACACGTGTACGCTTACGGACAGGTGGCGCCGTCGGCAGCGGGAATCATTCATCTCGGCGCGACAAGCTGCTATGTGACGGACAACGCGGACCTGGTGATTTATCGGGATGGACTTCGTTATCTTAGAAGAGAGCTTTTGGGAGTGCTTGCCAATCTGTCTCAATTTGCGATGGAATATCGGGAACTTCCGACGCTTGGCTACACGCATTATCAGCCGGCACAGCTTGTAACAGTCGGGAAAAGAGCGTCTCTCTGGATGCAGGATTTTCTGTCGGATTTAGAGGAAATAGATTTTGCGATTGAGAATATTAAGTTCCTCGGCTGCCGGGGAACGACGGGAACGGAAGCAAGCTTTGTAGAACTGTTTGAAGGAAACAACGAGAAGATTGATGAGATGAACCGGAAGATTGCGTCAGACTTTGGGTTCACAGAATGTTTCGACGTATGCGGACAGACTTACCCGCGCAAGGTGGATTCCAGAATCTTAAACTGCCTTTCTTCGATTGCGCAGAGCTGTTATCGTATGGCAAACGACATCCGCCTTCTGCAGCATGACCGTCAGGTAGAAGAACCGTTTGAAAAGAACCAGATAGGCTCTTCTGCCATGGCATATAAGAGAAACCCGATGCGAAGTGAACGTATCTGCTCTCTTGCCCGCTATTTGATGGCAGACGCCATGAATGCTCCGATGACGGCATCTACACAGTGGATGGAGCGTACACTGGATGATTCGGCAAACCGCAGAATCTCCATGCCGGAAGGCTTCTTGTGTGCAGATGCGATTCTCCGCCTTGCACAGAATGTAACGGACGGACTTCATGTCAACGAAAAGATAGTGGGAAAAGCGGTAAAAGAATATCTTCCGTTCATCGCTACAGAGAATCTGATGATGGAAGCGGTAAAACGCGGCGGAGACCGCCAGAACTTACATGAGATTATCCGTCAGTGCTCCATGGAGGCAACTGCCAAGATGAAGAACGGAGAAGAATGCGACTTGTTGAAAAGACTGGCAGAAGAGAAAGACTTCGGTCTTACGGAAGCTGAGATGAATGAACTTCTAAGACCGGAACTTTATATCGGACGATGCCCGGAACAGGTAGAAGCATTGGTAGAAAAAGTCAAACCATTGTTAAACGGAATAGAAAAAGAATCTGCAGAGATTGGATTATAATCAATTGGGGACGTAGTAAAATGTAACTTTACTACGTCCCCAATTGCGTTTTGCCCTGTCCCTAATTGAAAAGAGCCCTGTCCCCAACTGCGACTTATACTAATCCTAAGTAAGCGCAGATAAGTTTTAATGTGTTTTCGAGACCGTCTACGTGTGTTCTTTCCATACCATGGGAAGCGTGTACACCAGGTCCGATGAGAGCGGCGCGTGTGTCATATCCTGCGTGCCATAAAGCTCCTGCATCAGAGCTGTATCTTGGGTAAATATCAACAGCGTAGTCGATGCCATGCTTCTTAGAGAGCTCGATGAGACGGGATGTCATTTCGTAATCATATGGGCCCATTCTGTCTTTTGCACAGATGGAAACCTGCTGTTCTGTACAACTTAAATCACATCCGACACATCCCATATCTACTACGAGAAGTTCTTCGATATTCTTCGGAAGAGTTGCTCCGCCGTAACCGATTTCTTCATGGACAGAGAAGCAGAAGTGTGTTTTGTACATTGGCTTGATATTCTGTTCTTTCATTAATTTCAAAACGGCAAGTTCAAGAGCCGCACATGCTTTATCATCAATGAAACGTGTTTTTAAGAAACCACTCTCTGTTACCGTTGTTTTCGGGTCGTAGCAGATGAAGTCTCCAGCAGAGATTCCAAGAGCTTCCACGTCTTCCTTGCTGTGTACAGGCTCGTCGAGTCTGACTGCCATATTGTCTGCATCGCGAACTCTTGTCTCAGCGTCCGGATGTACGTGGATGGCAGGAGAAAGGGAAAGAATTGTTCCTGTGTATACACGACCGTCTCTTGTGTAAATGCGGCAGTATTCGCCGTCTAATGTTGGAACGATTGGTCCACCTACAAGAGTGAACATTAAGTAACCTTCGGAAGTGATAGAACGTACCATCAGACCTAATGTATCTACGTGAGCGGAAAGAGCGACTTCCTTCTCGTTGTTTTCGCCTTCGGCAGTTACGATAACATTGCCTAAATTGTTGCGGTATGCCGGATATCCCATAGCCTGTGCAGTCTCAAGCACATACTGGGATACTTTGTCAGTAAATCCGGTTGGGCTGTCGATGGCGAAAAGAGATTTGGAAATCTCAAGTGTTTCTTGTGCATGTTGTTTAAAATCCATAATAAACTCCTCCTTTATAGCGAACCTGTTGTTGAAAATTATGTTTGCTTGTTATGCTGTTATGCGAGCCATAACATTGTTAACAATTTATGATAAATGGCAAAAAAAGTCAAGAGCAATTATCACTAAAATATTGGTGCGGATTTTGGTGGAAATTCTTTGACGGGGAAAAGAAAAAGGAGATTTGTAAATGAATGCGTTGATTTCAGACACACAAGGACTTTTGTTCGTAGTGCTTCTTATGGTAGCCTTTGCATTATGGCTTCAGAAGTACAAAATTTTTAAATCATTGGGTCCGGTTCTTACAGTTGTTGTACTTGGAATTATTCTTTCAAATACACACATAGTTCCGATTTCTCATGAATTTTATGATTCCATTTCTACATACTGCGTGCAGGCGGCTATCTGTATTTGTCTGCTGAGCATGAATGTAACGGAATTGAAAAAGCTGAATAAAGAACCGGTATTAGCTCTTATTTCAGCTATCGCATCTGTATGTATCGTAGCGATTGTTCTCGGTATCTTCTTTGCACCAAAGATTATCGAAGGATGGAAATGCGCGGGTATGTTCGTAGGTACTTATACAGGTGGAACACCGAACCTTACAGCAATTGCAACAGGACTTGATACATCCAGAGAAACATTGGCGGCAGCCAATGCGGCGGATTACGTGGTATCCACACCGCTTATGGTATTCCTTTTTGCAGCGCCGGCTATTTTGAAGGCATCAAAGAAATGGAATAAATTCTGGCCATATCAGTTCTCACAGGACGAATTAGACGAAAAAGGAACAGAGCCATTGATGGCAGATAAGAAATGGTCCATCAAAGATATCGCATGGCTTCTCACAATCGGATTCGGAGTAGCATGGATTACGACTGTTCTGGCACAGGCAATCTTCTCGGATTCCTTCTGGAAAGCAGGAAGACTCCTTCTTGTAACAACAATTTCTATCTGTCTTGCACAGGTACCGGCAGTGAAGAAATTAAGAGGAAATCTTGACCTTGGACTTTTCATCTCGCTTATCTTCCTTGCTACAATCGGATTTGCGGTAGACTTGAAACAGTTCTTAGGTTCTGCACTCATGATGACACTCTATGTATTCTTCATGTTAGTTGGATGTATTTTGTTACACCTTATCATCTGCCGTCTGATGAAAATCAAGTATGAGTATGTTGTGCTTTCCATGGTTGGCTGTATTGTAGACGCACCAACAGCAGGTCTGACAGCAGCCGGTGGAAACTGGAAGTCACTCATCAATGTCGGTGTGATTATGGGAGTCATTGCAGGGGCGTGCGGGAACTATGTCGGAATCATGGTCGCCTATGCGGTGAAAGCTCTTTGCGGGCTCTAAAAAATTAGAAGAATATGGATATTTAAAAAATCCTATATAAAGGTCAGGGGAAAGATTGCGTACAAAGTTGCGCAATCTTTTTCTGTATGGTAGGATAGAAAGAGCAGATATATTTTTTAGGAGAAGGTATGAGACTATGGCACGATTACATTATCGTACATTACGTGAGAATGTAGTAGATGCGATTCGAATTAAGATTTTAGATGGAGAACTTGTTCCGGGAATGCGGATTATAGAGCAGGACCTGGCTGCGAAGCTTGGAATCAGCCGGGGACCCGTAAGAGAGGCGTTGCGGCAGCTGGAGCAGGAAGGTTTGATTGAATATTCAAGAAACGTGGGATGCTCGGTAAAGGGAGTCTCCCTCGAGGATGTCTACGAGATTTATATGCTTCGCGCATATTATGAGATTCTTGCAATCAGGCTCTGTAAAGGAAAGCTTTCAGGACAGGCATTGGAAGCAATGGAGCAGATATTGGAGCGGATGCAGAAGATGAAGCCCGGAGAATTTCGGAATGTGGCGGAATATGATGTGATGTTTCATGAGGCGATTATGGATTGTGGGAAGATGCCGCGATTGAAAAAAGCGTGGGCAGACTTGAACTATGGAGCTGTGATAAGCTGTTATCTCAGCTATAGTGACAAGAATGAGATGATTGAACGTCAATATGCTATCCACAGGGATTTATTTTCCGTATGTTGTACAAGGGATGCGGATATGATTTGTGAAGCAATTGCAAAGCACTACGGAATGGTGATGGAGAGAAATAAAGATAAGACGGGGGAACTCTCAGATATTTACAATTTCTCTTTACATGTCGAAGCATAAGAAAATAGAAATGCGGAACAGGCGTGAATGCTTGTCCCGCATTTTTTCTGAATAATAGGGCTTGTTATTTTGCTTCCCAGCGTCCGGAAGCTCCACAAGGAAGCACGAGACCATTTGAAGAAACCGGAAGTCCGATTTCCTGGGAATCCACTGTTCCATTCCATTTCTTTAACTCGGTCGCCAACATATAAGTCAGTACGGAAGGCGCAAGTCCTGTCGTGTAGGAGTTGATGAGGAAGAAGAGCGGTTCATTGGAGAGAATCTGTGTGCAAAGTTTTACGAGAGGGTGAATGGCATCCTCGATTTTCCAGATTTCTCCTTTTGGTCCGCGCCCATAAGAAGGAGGGTCCATGATGATGGCATCATAGTGATTTCCTCTTCGAATCTCACGTTCTACGAATTTTACGCAATCGTCTACAAGCCAGCGAATCGGCGCGTCTGCAAGTCCGGATGAGACTGCGTTTTCCTTTGCCCAGGCAACCATACCTTTGGAAGCGTCCACATGAGTGACGCTTGCGCCAGCAGCGGCAGCGGCGAGTGTTGCGCCTCCGGTATAGGCAAACAGATTCAGCACTTTGATTGGTCTGCCGGCATTCTTGATTTTGTCAGAGAACCAGTCCCAGTTCGTTGCCTGTTCCGGGAACAGCCCCGTATGTTTGAAACTAAATGGTTTTAAGTTGAAAGTCAGATTCTTATAGTGAATCTGCCATTGTTCCGGAAGGTCGAAGAATTCCCATTCTCCGCCGCCTTTCTTGCTGCGGTGGTAGTGTCCGTTCATTTTCTTCCAGCCTTTGTGTGTCTTTGGGGTATCCCAGATTACCTGCGGGTCCGGACGAACGAGAAGGTAATCGCCCCAGCGTTCTAATTTCTCTCCCTTAGAGGAGTCTATTACTTCATAATCTTTCCAGCCATCTGCTATCCACATATATATTTACCTCATAATCTGTTGTTTTTTTCTACTTAATTATATGAAAGAATAGGAAGAAAGTAAAGAGGAAGTGCGTTGTTAATAGGGAAAAAGAGGTTTACCTTTTGTCGAAACAGTGATAGAATGTTTCTATAAGTGTGGAAGATGGGGTCTCCAAATTTATGAAATACAGAAAGGTGAGAGAAACATGGTAACAGTAAATGCGATGGGCGATAATTGCCCAATCCCGGTAATTAAAACAAAAAAGGCGATGCAGGAGATTACAGGTCCTGAAGTGATTGAAGTATTGGTAGACAACGAAATCGCGGTGCAGAATGTGACGAAGATGGCAACGAGCGAGGGCGGAGTCGTAACATCAGAGAAAGTAGCGGAGAAGGAATTTAAGGTTACAATCCAGATGAACGGCGCAATCGCTCCATCTGAAGAAGAGGCAGGCTGTGCGCCGGATAAGAGAGATAACACAGTAGTTGTGATTTCTTCCGACCGTATGGGTGCAGGGAACGACGAACTTGGAAAAGTCCTTATCAAAGGATTTATCTTTGCAGTCACACAGTTGGACAAACTCCCGAAAGCAATGCTTTTCTATAACGGAGGAGCAACACTTACAGCGGAAGGTTCTGATTCTTTGGAAGATTTGAAACATCTGGAGGCGCAGGGCGTCGAGATTATGACTTGTGGAACATGTCTGAACTATTATGGACTTACAGACAAACTTGCGGTAGGAACAGTGACAAATATGTACAGCATCGTGGAGACAATGGCCGGTGCTTCAAAAATTATTCAGCCTTAATACTGGAAGAAAGGAGAGAGGAAGCGTATATGAAATCAGATATCAAATTAACACAGATGACAAAAACTGCGGGGTGAGCCGCGAAGATAGGTCCTGAGACCCTTGCCCAGGTGCTGGGTAAGCTGCCAAAATTCCATGACGACAATCTTCTGGTCGGCATTGAGACATCGGACGATGCAGCAATTTATAAAGTGACGGATGACGTTGCACTGATTCAGACAGTTGACTTCTTCACTCCAATTGTGGATGACCCTTATATGTTTGGACAGATTGCAGCGGCAAACTCTTTGAGTGATGTATATGCGATGGGCGGAGAGCCGAAGATTGCGCTGAATATTGTCGGATTCCCGAATTGTCTGGACCCGGCGATTCTTGGAGAGATTTTAGCAGGCGGTGCTGCGAAAGTAAAAGAAGCAGGAGCCGTTCTCGTAGGAGGACATTCTGTACAGGATGACGAACCGAAATACGGGCTTTGCGTATCCGGTTTCGTACATCCGGATAAGATATTTAAAAACTACGGTTGTAAGCCGGGGGACGTGTTGATTCTTACAAAACAGATTGGAAATGGAATTGTCAATACGGCAATCAAAGCGGAGATGGCTTCCGAGGAGGCAATCAAAGAAGTGACAATCTCGATGGCGTCTTTGAATAAGAAAGCGAAAGAAGTTGTGGAGAATCATAATGTAACTGCATGTACAGACATCACAGGCTTCGGACTTCTGGGACACTGTGTGGAGATGGCGGTTGCAAGCGACGTGACGTTCGAGATAAATGTCAACGATATTGCCTATGTGACGGATGCAATTTCCTATGCGAAGATGGGGCTTGTTCCGGCAGGAGCTTACAAGAATCGTGGTTATTCCTGTCATCAGGTGGATATGACTCAGGTGGAGGAGCATTTTATAGACCTTCTGTATGACCCACAGACATCAGGAGGACTGCTTATCAGTGTTCCGGCTGAGGAAGTAGACGATATCATGAAAGAATTTGAAGAAAAGAAGATGGATACGAAAGTATCGATTATTGGAAAGGTAGTAGAAAAGGGCGATAAGTTGATTCGCCTGAGATAAATAGGAACAAAGATGAACAAGAATATGTTATTTCGTAATATACCAAAGGTAGATGTGCTTTTGGAAAATGATTCTGTTCAGGCTATGATTCGTCTCTACAGCAGAGATACTGTTGTGGAGGCGATTCGTGAAGAGACGGAAGCATTGCGGTATTTTATTAAGGGCTGCGAAGAGGAAGCAGAGGCGGTGCGTCGCATTGAGAATCTGATTCCGAATATTGAACGTCATGTTGTACGCCAGCATACGCCGGATATGCGTCCGGTTATCAACGGAACAGGGACGATTCTGCATACGAATCTCGGAAGGGCTCCGATTAGCCAGGAGCATATGGAGTATGTCGCGTCTGTCGCGACAGGATACTCGAACCTGGAGTATGACTTAGAGGGAGGAAAGCGCGGAGAGCGTTATTCTCATTTTGAAGAATTATTGTGTAAGATTACAGGGGCCGAGGCTGCGATGGCGGTCAATAATAATGCAGCCTCTGTTATGCTTATTTTAAGTACGCTCGGAAAGGGAAAAGAAGTCATTGTATCCCGCGGAGAGCTGGTGGAAATCGGCGGTAAATTCCGGGTTCCGGATGTGATGGAACAAAGCGGGGCACATCTTGTGGAAGTGGGAACGACAAACAAGACACATTTTTCTGATTACGAACAGGCGATTACAGAGGAGACAAGCGCGCTTTTGAAGGTGCATACGAGCAATTATCGTATTGTCGGATTTACAGACACCGTACCGATTGCGGATTTGGTTCCCCTTGGTGAAAAATACGGGATTCCGGTTGTGGAAGACCTGGGAAGCGGTGTGCTGATTGATTTGGCAAAATATGGATTGGAGCATGAACCGACAGTACAGGAATCTATTCAGGCAGGGGCAGATGTCGTGTGCTTTAGTGGAGACAAGCTGTTGGGAGGACCTCAGGCCGGCATTATCATCGGAAAGAAGAAATATATCGACCAGATGAAGAAGAATCAGCTTACGAGAGCACTCCGCATCGATAAATTCACAGCGACGACTCTGGATGTAGTTCTGCGGGAGTATTTATCCGAGGAGAAAGCGATTCAGAATATTCCGGTGCTTCGTATGATTACTGAGCCTCTGGAGGAAGTATCGAAGAGAGCAAGAACGCTTGCGCGTATGTTGAAATCCGCCAAGTTTGATGCGGAGATTCAGCTTCAGGCCTGCGAATCCCAGATTGGAGGAGGTTCGCTTCCACTTGAGAGGATTCCGAGCATGGCGGTGACGATGAAGCCGTATCACATTTCGACGGCCGAACTGGAAGAAAGAATGCGCCATCTTCCGATTCCGGTTGTGGCAAGAACAGCGAATGACCGAATCGTGATTGACGTACGGACGGTAGAACGCAGATTCTTTAAAACAATCGTAGAGCAGTTGAAAGAATATGACGTTTTGGGAGAAAACTGCCTTATTACAAGGTAAATAGAAAGGCTATCACATATGAAAAATATCATTATCGGTACTGCCGGTCATATCGACCATGGCAAAACAACATTGATTAAGGCTTTGACAGGCCGCAATACAGACCGGTGGGAAGAGGAGCAGAGACGAGGGATTACCATTGACCTCGGATTTACATATTTTGATTTGAAGAGTGGAGACCGGGTTGGAATCATTGACGTTCCGGGACATGAGAAGTTCATCAACAACATGGTCGCGGGAGTAGTCGGCATGGACCTTGTCATGCTTGTAATCGCAGCGGATGAAGGAATTATGCCGCAGACGAAGGAGCATGTGGATATTCTTGGGCTTCTTGGAATTGAGAAGAGTATTATCGTTCTGAACAAGTGTGACCTGGTAGATGAGGAATGGCTGGAACTTGTGGAAGAAGAAGTGAAGGAAGAACTGGAAGGAACGTTTCTTGAGAATGCGCCTGTCATGAAGGTTTCGGCGGCTACGGGACAGGGAATCGAAGAGTTGAAAGACATGATTGAGCATCTGACAGCCGACGAGGTGGTTCAAAAAGATACGCATACGATTCCGAGACTTCCGATTGACAGGGCATTTAGTATGTCCGGATTCGGTACTGTTATCACAGGAACACTTCTTGCGGGAAGCATTACAAAGGAAGACACATTAGAGATGTATCCGATTGGAAAGGAATGTAAGATTCGAAGCATTCAGGTACATGGGCAGCCGGTGGACAGATGCTATGCCGGACAGCGCGTGGCGATTAATCTTTCCAATATTAAGAAAAGTGAGATTAAGAGAGGATGTGTGCTCGCGCCGCCAAACAATATGGAGAACACGATGATGTTGGATGTGAAGATGAATGTTCTGCCGTCTTCCATGCGCATCTTGACGAATCATACGAGACTGCATCTATTCACAGGAACGAGTGAAGTGCTCTGCCGCGCGATTCTTCTCGATAAAGAAGAGTTGGGACCGGGAGAGAGCGGGTATGTTCAGCTTCGTCTGGAAGAAGAGATTGCGGTTCGAAGAGGAGACAAATTTATCGTTCGTTTTTATTCGCCGATGGAAACCATTGGAGGAGGCGTAGTGCTTGAGCCGAATCCGACGAAGAAGAAGAGATTCCAGGCGGAGACCATCGAAGAATTGAAGAGAAAGGAATCCGGTTCCTCCGAGGATATTATTGATATGCATATCCAGAACTGTAAGGATTCCATGATGACAATTGCAGAACTTGCCAAGATTACGGCGGTGTCAGCCGATGAGGTGGCACAGGATGTGGAATCGCTGGAAAAGCAGGGCATGATTAAAGTGTTCCATATGAAGAAAGATAGTTACACATGGCATACGGCGAATGATAAAGCCTTTCAGGAGGAATTGACGAAGAAGCTTTCCGATTACCATGCGCAGCATCCATATCGTTACGGTATGCAAAAGGCAGAGATTCACAATACGTTCTTGAAGAAAGTGAAACCGACGGTTTTCGACTTGTATGTGGATAATCTGGTGGAGGAAGGCGTGATAAAGCGTCATAACGAATTCTTAAGCATGCCGTCTCATGAGATTCAAAAAGATGCGCGCTACGAGAAAACAGAGAAGAAACTTCTGGATATTTTTGAAAAATCGGGATTGGATTTCCCGAGACTATCAGAAGTGGATATGGGGGGTATCGAGCCGGATGTCATCGACGATATTTTATTGCTTCTTATGGAGGAAGGCAAGATTATCAAGCTCGGAGAAGAACTCTACACATTGACAGAATATATTGAGAAATCCAAAGAAATCATCCAGGGGCTTTTGAAGGAGAAAGACTTGATTACGATGGGAGAAATCAGGGATTCGCTCGAGACAAGCCGTAAAAATGCGAAACTGATTGTAGAATATATGGATAGCATCAAGGTGACGAAAAGAAATGGAACAGAAAGCGAAAGGGTAGCGTACTAATGAACTTAAAGCAGTTGGAAGCGTTTGTACGCGTTTCAGAAAGAAGAAGCTTCTCGAAAGCGGCGAAGGAACTGTTTCTGACTCAGCCGACCGTAAGCGCCCACATCTCTTCTTTGGAGAAAGAGCTGGATGCAAGACTGTTTGTGAGAAATACGAAAGAAGTAGACCTTTCGGAAGAAGGGAAAAAACTGTATGAGTATGCCAAGCAGATGGTGAATCTGGAGAGGAAAATCGAAGACGCGTTTATGGAAGGCAATAAACGGGAACAGCAATGTATCACGATAGCAGCGTCTACCATACCGGCGCAGTATTTACTGCCGCGTGTTCTGGCGGCGTTCAATGAGAAGTATCCGAATGAGCAGTTCAAAATCAGCGAGACGGATAGTGCGCAAGTTGTAGAGCAGGTATTGAACCGCACGATTGACGTTGGATTCACAGGTACGGTATTGGAAAAACGGCATTGTGCTTATATCCCTTTTTATAAAGATGAGCTTATGATTATCACGCCGAATCAGGAGAAGTACCGGGAATATCAAGAAAAAGGCGGGAAGACGTCCTGGCTTGTGGATGAATCTTTCATTATGCGTGAAGAAGGTTCCGGAACACGCAAGGAGGCGGAGAAACAGCTTCGAAGAAGCGGAATCGATGTATCGGCTTTGAATATCGTCGCAAGCATTGAGAATCAGGAGACCATCAAACGTTCTGTGGAAAACGGAATGGGGATTTCCATTATTTCCAGGCTTGCAGCGCAGAAAGAGATTGAGGAAGGAAATCTTCTCGGATTTGAACTTCCGTTCAAGGACAGGGTGAGAAATATCAATATTGTATATAATAAAGGGATTCGCTTGTCGGGAATTACAGAACGGTTCATCAGAACAGTAAGAGAAGTTTATTGTGACGAGGAATAAATGATAAGAAGAGTATATTTATAGAAAATATCTATAGATATGCTCTTTTTATCAGCATTTTCAATTAGACTGCCCGAACGAAGGGGAGTACAATAAGAAACGATAGATAGAGAATTAGAAAGAACGAGAGGAAAAAGTTATGATATATATGGATAATGCGGCAACGACCATGCGGAAACCGGAATGCGTGATGGAAGCGGTTATGGCAGCAATGCATTCCATGGGAAATGCGGGACGAGGCGCTCATGCGGCATCTCTGGATGCGTCCCGGACGATTTACGGTACGAGGGAGGAACTGGCAAGATTCTTCCATGCGGAAAGTCCAAAGCAGATTGTGTTTACATGCAATTCGACAGAGAGCCTGAACATTGCCATCAAAGGGACTCTAGAGCCGGGCAATCATGTGATTACAACAGAGATGGAACACAATTCCGTTTTAAGACCGCTCTATGATATGGAAGAAAAAGGCGTAGAACTTACGATTCTTCCGGCAGATGAGCGAGGGATGATTTGCTATGATGATTTTGAAAAAGCCATTCGTCCGAATACGAAGGCGATAATATGTACCAACGGTTCAAACCTGACGGGAAATATGATTGATGTAAAATGTGTGGGAGAGATTGCGAAGAAGCACGACCTTCTCTTTATCGTGGATGCATCACAGACAGCCGGAGTGTATGAGATTGATGTGCAGGATATGCATATCGATATTCTATGCTTTACAGGACATAAAGGACTGCTTGGTCCTCAGGGAACCGGAGGAATGTATGTGAGAAGCGGCGTGCATGTGAATCCGTTGAAATGCGGAGGAAGCGGCGTGGACACTTATAATAAGCATCATCCGAAGGAGATGCCGACAGCCCTCGAGGCGGGAACGTTGAACGGACATGGTATCGCAGGACTCGGCGCCGGGGTGCATTACATTGAGACGGAAGGAATGGAGGCGCTCCGAGAGAAGGAACTGGCGTATATGTGGCAGTTCTATGAGGGAGTGAAGGATATTCCGGGTGTGAAAATCTACGGAGATTTCAGCACGAAAAGACGTTGTCCGATTGTTGCACTGAATATTGGTGATTATGATTCTTCTGAAGTGAGTGATGAACTCCTTATGACATACGATATTTCTACAAGACCGGGGGCGCATTGCGCTCCGCTGATGCACAAGGCGCTTGGAACGGTGGAACAGGGAGCTGTGAGATTCAGTTTCTCGCATTTCAACACAGAAGAGGAAATAAAGATTGCCATCCAGGCAATCGAAGAATTATCAAAAGATGAGTAACAAGAGGAGGAAAAAGGAATGAATTTATCAGACTCGAAAGTCAAATTAGGAATTGCCGGCGTGATTTGCGGTCTCGTTGGCGTTGTACTTGCTATGCAGGGGAATCCGGGAAACATGGCAATCTGTATCGCCTGCTTCATTCGTGATATGGCAGGTTCTCTCGGCATGCATCAGGCAGCCGTAGTACAGTATGCAAGACCGGAAATTATCGGAATCATACTCGGAGCGTTTCTTATCGCGGTTGTGACAAAGGAATACCGTTCGACAGCAGGTTCTTCTCCGATGATTCGTTTCGTCCTTGGAATGATTATCATGATTGGTTCGTTATTATTCCTTGGATGTCCGCTTCGTATGGTGATTCGTATGTCAGCAGGTGACTTGAACGCATACGTTGCATTGGTAGGATTCGTATTAGGAATCGTGACAGGAACGATTGCATTGAAGAAAGGCTTCAGCCTTGGACGTGCCCATGAGACAAATAAGATGAGCGGAGCGGTTCTTCCGGCGTTGATGCTTGGTGTTCTCGTTCTGATTCTGATGGGCTCAAGCTTATTGATTTCCAGTGAAAGCGGCCCGGGAAGCATGCATGCACCGGTTATCGTTGCTTTAATTGGAGGATTGATTTTCGGAGCGGTAGCACAGAAGTCCAGAATGTGTTTCGCGGGAAGTATCCGCGATATCGTGTTGATGAGAAACTTTGATTTATTTACAGTTATTGCAGGTTTATTTGTGGTAATGCTTATCTTCAATGTGGCGACAGGTAATTTCGCGTTTAGTTTTGTAGGAAAACCGGTCGCACATTCCCAGCATTTATGGAATATTCTTGGAATGTACATCGTAGGGTTTGCAGCAACACTTGCAGGAGGATGTCCGCTTCGTCAGCTCGTACTCGCAGGTCAGGGCTCTTCTGATGCGGCAGTAACAGTTGCCGGCTTATTCGTAGGCGCAGCGCTTTGCCATAACCTGAAGCTTGCATCTGCAGCAGCGGCTCCGGCAACGGCAGAAGCGGCAGCGGTAGCAGGAGGACCATCCATCCAGGGACAGATTGCGGCAGTCGTATGTATTGTAGTGTTATTTATCATCGCTTTTGGCGGAAATAAGAGAACTGCAAAATAAGATAGAAATCAGAGAAAAGATATGTTATTCTAGGAAAGTGAGGAAATAATATGAAAGAAGTAGATGCAAGAGGACTTTCTTGTCCGGAACCGTTAATGTTGACAGCCGAGGCTTTAAAATCAACAAACGGGCCTGTGAAGGTACTGGTCAGCGAACCTCACCAGAAGACCAACGTAGAGAAATTTGCGAAAGACCATGGAAGGAAAGCAACTTCTACAGAGAAAGGCTCAGAATTCGAAATCGTAATAGAATAAGATGAGAAAGAAAGAATTAAAATTAATTGTAACATTTCATACAACAGCAGATGCCATGGCGATGGAAAAAGCGTGTAAAGAACGGGAGGTTCCAGGAAGGCTTATCCCGGTGCCAAGAGCGATTTCCGCAGGCTGTGGACTCTCCTGGTGTACAGATTTAGGGGAACGAGAGAATATAAAAGCGATGATGCAGTCGGTGGGAATCGAGGAAGAAGATATCCACGAATGCATGGTATAAAAAATAGGTTGTGCTCACGCACAACCTATTTTTTATACTGCAAAAAGACCTGTCTTAAAAAGATTGTTAAAATATGTGCAAAATGCACAATTATAGAAAATGCCTATAAGCGGCAATCCCTATAAAATGGGAAAGTGCGAAAAATGAGATGTGAAAAACTGCTAAAATATATGGAATTTGTATAATTTTATTGAAGTTTTTAACCAAATAAGATAAAATATAAACATATTAAATATCTATAGGAGATATAGATTTTAGAGGAGGGATTTGTTTATGGATTTGAACGAAATTGTATTAGCGGTTCAAAGCGTACTCGCAGATAAGATTCTTATCGTTGCACTTGTGGGTACAGGATTATGGTTCTCTTTCAGTCTTGGATTTATCCAGGTACGTGGATTCGGTGAAGGATTCAAGAGAACGTTCGGAGGTCTTTTCAGCAAGAGTGGAAAGGCCGGCAAAGAAGGTATGTCCTCTTTCCAGGCTTTGGCGACAGCGATTGCAGCCCAGGTAGGTACAGGTAACCTGGCAGGTGCCGCAACAGCGATTGCAATGGGTGGACCTGGAGCTATCTTCTGGATGTGGGTGAGCGCATTCTTAGGAATGGCTACAATCTATGCAGAAGCCCTTATGGCTCAGAAGTATAAACAAGTCGGAGATGACGGTGTCGTAACAGGTGGTCCTGTTTACTACATCAGAGCAGCATTCAAAGGTACATTTGGTAAAGTGCTTGCAGGAATCTTTGCAGTATTAATCGTATTTGCATTAGGATTTATGGGAAATGCAGTACAGTCTAACTCCATTAGTGATGCGTTCGGAACAGCATTTGGAGTAAATCCATGGATTATTGGTGTTATCGTTGCAGCGATTTCTTTATTCGTATTCGTCGGCGGTATCTCAAGAATCGCTTCCCTGACAGAGAAGATTGTTCCGATTATGGCTGGTTTCTACATCGTAGGTGCGCTGGTTGTTATCATTGCAAATGGCGAGATGCTTCCAAAAGCATTCCATGATATTTTTGTAGGAGCATTCAACCCACAGGCAATCGGCGGCGGTGTTCTTGGATGGACAGTATCCAGAGCAATGGCTCGTGGAGTTGGTCGTGGATTGTTCTCAAACGAAGCTGGTATGGGTTCTACACCACACGCACATGCGGTAGCAAAAGTTGACCACCCTTGTGAGCAGGGATTCGTGGCTATGATGGGTGTTTTCATTGACACATTTGTTGTTCTTACACTGACAGCATTAGTAATCCTTACAAGCGGTATGGTTGGTCAGACAGACCCGCTTACAGGCGCAGCTTTCACAGGAACAGCTTTAACACAGGCTGGATTCGCAAGCGTATTCGGAAAATTCGGAGAAATCTTCATTGCAATTTGTATGTTCTTCTTCGCATTTTCAACAATCATCGGATGGTACTTCTTCGGTGAAGCAAATATCAAATATTTATTTGGCAGCAAAGCAGTAAAATTCTACGCAATTCTCGTTGCAGTATGTATCGTAGCTGGTGCTGGACAGAAAGTTGACCTTATCTGGAACATGGCTGACTGCTTCAACAGTGCAATGGTAATCCCGAACGTTATCGGTTTGTGGGCATTAAGCGGTATGGTTAAGAAAGTACATAACGATTACTATCAAAATTTTAGACCAAACCAGTTGAAAAATAAAAGCAAATAAGGTAGAATAAATAAGAACTGAATACGGAAGAGTAAAAATGGGAAGATTTTTTCTGCGAGAGAGTTCGTATGAACCGCCGAAGATGCAAGCCGGGAAGTGCAAAACCGGTGAAACTTTCAGGCAAAAGGAGTAGAAAAAGGACCATACTCTGAACTTGGTGTTGTATCAATCAATACGAGAACAGGTGGGACGGCTTATAGCAATGATAGTTGCAGCAAACCGTCCCATTTTTTACATCTATATAAGAATATAAGATTATATAAAAATATAAGATTTTGAGACGAAATGAGTAGACAGGTGACAACATGAAAAACGATTTTATCATTATAACAAACAATCCCTTAGTTCAAGATAGATTAGGACAAGAGTATGAAGTGGATTTTGAAGAAATTTCATACGAAGAAGTATTGAAAAAAGTGCGTGATTTTGTGTATAATAAACATGAGCTACTTACGCACCCGTTATCCGGAAGTGTCAAACCGAATGAGACGCCGTATAAGTCCATTATGGTGGCGAAGAATCCGGACAGGTACAATGTGGAATCTATGGAGATTATCGACCGGGCAATTGCAGTTGTTCCGAAGTTTGAATTCAAATCGGACAAGTATGCGGAAGATGTCTACGACGATTTTCAGTACATAGACTATGCACTGATTAGTAGTGCGTTGCCGTCAGCAACGGCATGGTAAATTTGGGAACTAAAGCGCGTAAGTGCTTCAGGTCATATAAACACATAAACAAAAGGAGGTAATTTACAGTGAGAAGATTAGAATTAGGTCACATCAACATCAAAGACATTCAGTTTGGACCAGAGTCTAAAATCGAAGATGGCGTTCTTTACGTTGATGAAGAAGCTGTAAAAGCAATCGTTCTTGAGGACGAAAGAATTAAAAGCTGCAAGCTTGATATTGCAAGACCAGGTGAGAGCGTGAGAATCACACCGGTTAAAGATGTTATTGAGCCACGTGTGAAAGTAGAAGGACGCGGAGGAATTTTCCCAGGCGTTATCAGCAAAGTAGATACAGTAGGTGAAGGAAAAACATACGCACTCAAAGGAATGGCAGTTGTTACAGCTGGTAAAATCGTTGGTTTCCAGGAAGGTATCATCGATATGACAGGCCCTGGTGCAGAATATACACCATTCTCTAAATTAAACAACTTAGTTGTTGTATGTGAACCTGTTGACGGAATCAAACAGCATGATTATGAGCCGGCTGTAAGATTTGCAGGATTCAGAGTAGCTGTTTACCTTGGAGAGTTAGCTCGTG
>CAJJYZ010000014.1 GCA_905197485.1 uncultured Lachnospiraceae bacterium
TCATTTTGAACGAAAAGTCCTCTTTTTCCGTAGAGGCAGTTATTTCACAGCCCCTAATTATAGAGATAGAGACGAAGGTTAGGAGGAAAAACTTTGATTCTAATAAAAAACGGAATGATTCATCTTCCAAAAGGAGAAACGAAAAAGGCTGATATTTTAATTGAAGGAGAAAAAATTATAGATATTGCAGAAGATATCTCATCTGATAGTGAGATAATTGATGCCACAGGATGTGAAGTTTTCCCGGGGTTTATTCTTCCGACGACAAGTGTAGGAATCTATAATTATGCGGATTTAGCACATTCAGATTCAGATGAAAAATCTTCTCCAAGTAATCCGGATTTACATGTACGGTATTCTTTAGACCCAGTGGAAGTAAAACTACAAGGTTATGAGAGACATGGAATTACTGCTTTTGGTGCGGTTCCGAATGAATCTGCTCTTATAGCTGGACAGATAGGGGTTTATCATACGAAAGGAAGGACAGCTTCTGATATGGCTATTTCAGAAGATGTAGCGTTGAAGATAAACTTTGTACCAAGTGTAAAAAGAACATTTGCGCAACGTGGTATTGTTCCGATGACAAGAATGGGAATGGCATCTATGCTGCGAAATGAATTGAATAACGCAAAGCATAAAAAGCAAGAGGTCACATACAACTCTGGAATAAATGTGCTGCGCAGGGTGCTGAATAGGGAATTGCCAATTTTATGTAATGTGAGAGAACAGTTTGATATTGAGACAATGTTAGATATTCAAAAAGAATTTGGATTTAAAATGATTCTAATGGGAGCATACCAAGCGGACCGCTCAAGAGAAAAGATTCAACAAGCAGGAGTATCTGTGATTATGGGAGACCTGATTGATGGAAGCTATGTGACGTATTACGATGCAAATATTTCTGCGTTAATGGACATGTCAAAAGAAATTCCGATGGCTTTTTCGAATAATAGTTCAGGTTATGAAGGGCTTTTGTGGAGTGCTGAAAAAGCAGTAAGAAATGGACTTTCTTGTGAGCAGGCAATAGATATGCTGACAATTAATACTGCGAATATACTGGGGGTAGGAGATAAGATTGGTTCTGTTGAAGTTGGGAAATATGCAGATATTTCTATATGGAATGGACATCCGTTGAAAAAATATGATGCACATATTAATACATGTATAACGGCAGGAAAAGTCTGGAGGGCTGGAGAATGAGTATGCTTATAAAAAAGGCAATGATTTATGATATGGAAGGGAGTGAGCCATATCAAGGCGATATTTATATTGAAAACGGGAAAATTAGTCAGATTGGGCTAGACTTGGAAGTGATAGCGGATGAAGTGATAGATGCAAGTGGGCTTGTAGCGCTTCCTGGATTTGTAGATGCTCATTCACACCTTGGTGGTTTTAATATGTTAAATTCTGATGAATGTGATTTTAATGAAATGACAAATCCGGTAACCCCTGATGTATGGGCGCTCGAGGGATGTAATATCCATGACAAATGTTTTCGAGATGCGTGTAAAGGCGGAGTTACAACAATGTGTATTACACCGGGGAGCGGGAATGTAATTTGTGGATTGGCATTTATTGCGAAATCGGCTGGAAAAGAGGACATTCATGATTTAGTAATAAAAAATCCTTCTGCGCTAAAACTTGCTTTTGGTATGAATCCTATCGGAGTATATGGAAGCAAACATCAAATGCCTATGACTCGTATGGGTGTAGTTAAGGTGATAAGAGATACTTTTTATCAGGCGAAAGAATATATGGAGAAAAAGGAGAAGGCCAATCGCAATCAGATGGAAATGCCAGACTATGATTCGAAAATGGAGGCAATTTCACTTGCATTAAGCAACCGAATCCCGTTAAAAATACATTGTGAGCAATTTGACATGGTTACAGCAATAGAACTGGCGAAAGAGTTTGGATGTGAATACACAATTGAACATGCATGGGGAGCGGAATATTTTCTTCCAGAATTAAAAGAAGGAGGGGGCGCGATTAATTATGGGCCGGTTGGTGTGCCAACTGGTTTTGGTGAACTTACTCATGCAAATATTTCTGAAGTAAAAATGCTTGAAGACGAGGAGATTCTTGTTTCAATTATTACGGATTCGCCAATTACAATGCCGGAATTAATTTGTGTACAGGCAGGAGAAGCGGTGAGGAGAGGCGTTTCGCATGAGAGTGTATTGAAAATGATTACAATAAATCCAGCGAAAGCATTACATATTGAAGATAGAGTCGGCTCTATAAAAATTGGGAAGGATGGAGATATTGTATTATTTAGCGGAATTCCTGCATTAGATGTGTCGGCAAATATAAAATATACGATTATAGAGGGACAAGTAGTTTATAAAGGATAGATAAGGAGAATGCTATGTCAGATACAAACAATGAGCTTTTAAAAATAAGTGGATTGAAAACAGTTATAAAAGTTAGAAATGGTGAATTAGTTCCGGTTGATGGTGTGGATATATGTGTACCTCCACACTCGACAGTTGGAATTGTAGGAGAATCCGGATGTGGGAAAAGTATGACGGCTATGTCGATTATGGGGCTGTTGCCTAAAAATGTAAAGATTGTTTCTGGAAGTATTAAATTGAATGGTACAGAATTAACAGGACTTTCTCAAAAAGAAATGAGAAAAATTACGGGGGATAGGATGTCGATTATTTTTCAGGAACCAATGACAAGTCTTAACCCGGTGCTGACGGTAGGAAAACAGGTTCGAGAAGCAATTATTTTACATCGGGATGTTTCGAAAGAAGAAGCGAAGAAAATGGTAATTGAGATGTTCAAAAGCGTGGGAATCCCGGAAGCTGAGAGGAGATATCATTCATATCCTCATGAGTTGTCTGGAGGATTAAGACAGCGTGTTATGATTGCAATGGCAATGGTATGTGAACCGGAACTTTTGATTGCAGATGAACCAACGACAGCTTTGGATGTTACGGTCGAAGCTCAAATTTTACATCTTATGCGTAAACTTAGGGATGAGAAAAATACTTCAATTATGATGATTACACACAATTTAGGAGTAGTTGCTGAGATTTGCGATACAGTTTACGTTATGTATGCGGGACAAGTAGTGGAACATACAGATGTATATGAAATATTTAAAAATCCATGTCATCCGTATACAGAAGGGCTTATGGGTTCTCTTCCTACAGTAAATAGTAAGGAAAGATTAAAAAGCATTCCGGGAATTGTACCAAAATTGGACAAACTTCCACAAGGATGTAGGTTACATGACCGTTGTAAATATGCAACCGAGAGGTGCAAAAATGAAATGCCACCATTATATGACATAGGGAATAACCATACGGTACGTTGCTTTCGTATGGAACAGGCAGGAAAGGTGGTAGAATAAATGGACGAAAAGAAATTACTTGTTAGTGCAAAGAATTTAACAAAAACATTTAAAGTAAAAAATGGAACGGTGAAAGCTGTAGGGGGTGTTGACCTTGAGATTTATAAAGGAGAAACATTGGCTCTCGTGGGAGAATCAGGCTGTGGAAAATCAACACTAGGAAGATTGTTGTTACGTTTGATTGAGCCAACATCCGGGAAAGTTGTTTTTGATGGAAAGGATATCACAAAGTTAAAAAATAAAGAAATGCAGCAAGTACGAAAAGAAATGCAGATTGTATTTCAAGACCCATATTCTTCTATTGACCCGAGATTTTCGGTTAAAAGAATTATAGGGGAACCACTTAAGGCATATAAGGTGTTCGGAAATAAAAAAGAGCAAGAAGAATATATAAAGGAATTAGTGGAAAAAGTTGGTATACATAAAGAAGATTTAGAACGTTATCCACATCAATTTTCAGGAGGTCAAAGACAAAGAATCGGAATAGCAAGAGCTTTAGCTTTGAAGCCGCAACTGATTGTTTGCGATGAGCCGGTTTCAGCTTTAGACGTGAGTATTCAAGCGCAAACTTTGAATCTTTTACATGATTTACAAAGAGAATTTGACTTGACATATCTCTTTATTTCTCATGACCTTGCAGTTGTAAGATATATTTCAGACAGAGTTTGCGTAATGTTTTTAGGCAAAATATGTGAAATAGGAAATACGGAGGATATTTATAATAATCCGAAGCATCCGTATACATACTTTTTGCTTTCATCCACTCCGAAACCGGACCCGCTAAAACGGAAAGAAGATAAAGAAATACTCTCAGGAGAAGCACCTAGCCCTGTAAATCCTCCTTCTGGATGTCGCTTTCATACAAGATGTCCGTACGCGCAGGAATTGTGTTCGAAAAAGGAGCCGGAACCAAGAATGGTAGAGGGACGAATGGTAGCATGTCACTATCCGATTACGAATAGTGAATTATAGAATTGTAAATTACCAATATTTGTAAACATTCCTTATTGAGGTCACTGGTTGTAAAACTGGTGGCCTCGAAAAATTTAGGGTTCTATTTTATTTTGCTTTTATAGTGGTTTATTTCAATGAATGAATATGTTATACTATAAAACAGTCTACAGAGGAATATGGCTGGTAATGATATGCCGGTGAGAAAATGGAGGAAAAAACGAGCAGTGAAAAGTATAGTGATAGGAATTGCGGGTGGAACCGGGTCCGGGAAATCCACATTTACGAAGAAATTAAAAGAAGAATTCAAGGACGATGTGGCGGTATTGTATCACGATAATTATTATCGGGACCAGAGTAACATGACGTTTGAAGAGCGGAAAAAAGTAAATTATGACCATCCGGATGCCATGGAAACAGAGCTTTTGGTAGAACAATTGAAAGAACTGAAGCGTGGGAACGCGATTGACTGTCCGGTTTATGATTATACGAAGCATAATCGTTCTGATGAAGTACAGCATGTGGAACCAAAGCGTGTGATTTTGTTGGAAGGAATTCTTGTGTTGGCAGATGAACGTCTGCGTGACTTGATGGATATCAAAGTGTATGTAGAGGCGGATGCGGACGAACGTATCCTGCGGAGGATTCTTCGTGATGTGAAAGAGCGTGGAAGAGATATTGAAGGTGTGATGCAGCAGTATCTGACGACGGTGAAACCGATGCACTACCTGTATGTAGAGCCGACAAGGAGCATGGCGGATATTGTGATTAATAGCGGCATGAACCCGATTGCTTTTACGCTTGTGAAGAACACAATTCAAAAGATTTTGGACGGGGAAGAGTAACAAATGAGTATGAAAGAACTGTCGAATATCAAAAGTAAACTTCTTGCGGAAGAAATCGAAGAACAGATATTAAAGTATATTATCAATACCCCGCTGGAGCTTGGAACAAAGCTTCCGAATGAATTTGAGCTGGGAGAGAAGTTCGGAGTAGGCCGGAGCACGATTCGAGAAGCGGTAAAGCTTCTTGTGTCCAAAGGAATCTTGGAAGTGCGAAGAGGTTCGGGAACCTACGTAATTAGTACTACGCCTCCGGAATTGGACCCGCTAGGATTGCAAGGGTTGGGAGATAAGATGTCTTTGGCGCTTGACCTTGTGAATCTACGTCTCATTTTGGAGCCTGGAATTGCGGAGATGGCAGCGCTGAATGCGACGGAAGAGGATATTCAGAAGCTAAGGAGACTTTGCGACACCACAGAAAGAAAAATTCGGAATGACGAAGACTATATTCATGACGATATCTCGTTCCATACTTGTGTTGCAGAATGTTCGAAGAATAAAGTAGTGGAGCAGTTGATTCCGGTTATCGATACGGCGGTTTTGATGTTTGTCAACGTGACGCATAAATTATTGCGGGAAGAAAGTATCGCGACGCATCGGGCGGTCGTGGATGCTATTGCAGACCATGACCCGGTGGGAGCAAGGGCGGCTATGATGATGCATATGACTTATAACCGTACGCTCATCAAGAAAATGAAAGAAGAATCGTAAGGATAAGAGCAGATTGTAAAATGCAGTCTGCTTTTATTTTTTTAAAAATACATCTGACGATTTGTTTTGTTTGAAGCATTGTATTTCTATAAAAACAATATAAAAAATATGAAAAAACAATAAAAACAACATGGAATTGTGAAAGGTGCACAAGAAAGAGGGTGCTTTAATCAGCAAAAAGTAGAACATATATCTGATGACTTGAGTGAAAAAGACCGTAATGGTAACATATAATCATAAGATGTCTGATGATTATAAAAATAATAGACAAGACAAACAAAGGAATATGTTGAAAAGAGCAAAGGAGAACGTGTTATGGAACTCAATAGTCAGAGAGTAAGAAAACTTGCACCGGAAAACGACCCGTTAAAGATTGGAATGGGATGGACTGTGGAAGATTTGGACAAACCACAGATTATGGTAGAAAGCACATTCGGAGACAGTCATCCGGGAAGCGCCCACTTAAATTGGTTTGTAGAGGAAGCGATGCGTGGAATCGATGAGGCAGGAGCAAGAGGCGCCAGATATTTTACGACAGATATTTGTGACGGAATTGCCCAGGGACATGACGGAATCAATTTCTCACTCGTACATCGTGAAATGATTGCAAATATGATTGAGATTCATGGAAACTCCACAGGTTTTGACGGAGGAGTCTTTATCGCGAGCTGTGACAAATCGGTACCTGCATGCCTGATGGGACTTGCAAGACTGGATATGCCTTCTATCGTGATTACCGGCGGGGTAATGGAAGCGGGACCTGACCTTCTGACACTGGAGCAGATTGGGGCTTATTCCGCGATGTGTCAGAGAGGGGAAATTACAGAAGAGAAACTGACATATTATAAACACCATGCGTGTCCGTCATGTGGAGCGTGCTCTTTCATGGGAACCGCATCTACGATGCAGATTATGGCGGAGTCTTTGGGACTGATGCTTCCGGGGGCGGCGCTCATGCCTGCCACATGTGACGATTTGAAGGAGATGGCTTACAAAGCAGGAAAACAAATCGTGGAATTGGCGAAAAAAGGAATTAAGGCAAGCGACATTGTGACGATGAAAGCATTTGAGAATGCAATTATGGTACATGCGGCGATTTCCGGCTCCACCAACTCTTTGCTTCATATTCCGGCAATGGCTCATGAATTGGGACTGGAACTGGATTCCGATACGTTTGACAGAATGCACAGAGGGGCTCATTATCTTCTCGATATCCGCCCGGCAGGAAAATGGCCGGCAGAATTCTTCTACTATGCAGGAGGGGTTCCGGCAGTTATGGAAGAAATCAAAGACAGCCTGCACTTGGATGTCATGACGGTGACAGGAAAGACATTAGGTGAAAACCTGGAAGAACTGAAGAAGAATGGATTTTATGAGAAGTGTGAAAGCTATCTGAAAAAATGGGGAATCAAACGTACCGATGTGATTCGTCCGTATGATAATCCAATCGGAACGGATGGAACGGTTGCGATTCTACGAGGAAATCTGGCGCCGGAAGGTTCGGTTGTAAAACATTCTGTAGTGCCGAAGGAGATGTTCCAGGCAGTGTTGAAAGCAAGACCGTTTGACTGCGAGGAGGATGCGATTGCGGCGATTCTTTCCCACGACGTACATCCGGGAGAGGCGGTATTTATCCGTTATGAGGGGCCGAAAGGTTCCGGAATGCCGGAGATGTTCTACACGACAGAGGCGATTTCCTCCGACCCGGAACTCGGAAAATCCATCGCGCTGATTACGGACGGAAGATTCTCCGGGGCATCCAAAGGACCGGCTATCGGACACGTTTCGCCGGAAGCAGCGGACGGAGGACCGATTGCCCTTGTGGAAGAGGGAGACTTAATTAAGATTGACATTCCGGGAAGAATCCTCGCAATCGTGGGAATCGACGGGAAAGAAATGCCGGAAGAAGAGGTTGCGAAAGTATTGGAAGAACGTAGGAAAGCATGGCAGCCGAAACCGGAGAAATATACAAAAGGCGTATTAAAGATTTATTCTGAACATGCAGTGTCCCCGATGAAGGGCGGATACATGGAATAATTTGGGAAGCAGAAAGGAAAAGTAAGATGAAAACAATGGAAGAACAGTTTCGTGAAGCTTTAGTCGTACCGGTAGTGGTATTAAATGATGTAAAAGATGCAGAGCCTTTGGCGGATGCGCTTGTGGAAGGAGGACTCCCATGTGCGGAAGTCACATTCCGTACCGAGGCGGCGGAAGAATCCATTCGCCGTATGGCGGCAAAATATCCGGAAATGTTAGTAGGCGCGGGTACAGTGCTTACGATTGAACAGGTGGAACGTGCAGTCAATGCGGGAGCGAAATTCATTGTAAGCCCGGGATTTGACCCGGAAATCGTGGATTACTGTATCGAGAAGGAGATTCCGGTATTCCCGGGATGCATCACGCCTTCCGAGGTGGCACAGGCAGTAAAACGCGGATTGAAAGTTGTAAAATTCTTCCCGGCAGAGCAGTTTGGAGGCGTATCGACAATCAAAGCGATGGCAGCTCCTTATGGAATGGTGAAATTCATGCCGACAGGAGGAATCAATGCAAATAACTTAAAGGAGTATTTGTCATGCGATAAGATTTTGTGCTGCGGCGGAAGCTGGATGGTGAAAGGCGACTTGATAAAAGCCGGAGAATTTGACAAGATTCGGGAATTGACAAAAGAAGCGGTAGCTCTGGCAAAAGGAATCGTAAAATAAGAGAGAATGGATGGAGGAAGAAGATGAATCTGAATTTAAGACCAAAGGAAGAATGTAAATTTGATGCAGTATCTTTAGGGGAAGTCATGTTGCGTTTAGACCCGGGAGAAGGAAGAATCCGTACGTCAAGAGCGTTCCGCGCCTGGGAAGGAGGCGGAGAGTACAATGTTATCCGAGGACTCCGCAAATGTTTCAAGATGAATACGGCAGTGATTACGGCATTTGCAGATAATGAAGTTGGAATGCTGATGGAAGACTTCATTATGCAGGGAGGAGTAGATACATCCTTAATTAAATGGATGCCGACAGACGGAATTGGAAGAATCTGCAGAAACGGAATCAATTTTACTGAGAGAGGATTCGGAATCCGCGGCGCAGTCGGATGCTCTGACCGTTTCAACACTGCAATCTCCAAAGCGACACCGGAAGACTTCGATTTTGATTACATTTTCGGCGAACTTGGGGTAAGATGGCTTCATACGGGAGGAATCTATGCGGCATTATCCGAGCAGTCTTGTGAGACGGTTCTTGCGGCAATCAAGACGGCGAAGAAATACGGAACTATCGTTTCTTACGACCTGAATTACAGACCATCCATGTGGAGCGCCATCGGCGGGAAAGAAAAGGCGCAGGAAGTGAACAAAGAAATCGCAAAATATGTGGATGTAATGATTGGAAATGAGGAAGATTTTACAGCATGTCTTGGATTTGAAATCGAAGGAAACGATGAGAACTTAAAAGAGCTCAACTTAGATGGATATAAGAAGATGATTAATGAAGCGGCAAAGACTTATCCGAATTTTAAGGCGGTAGCGACGACGCTTCGTGAGGTAAAGACGGCGACAGTCAATGATTGGAGCGCTATCTGCTGGGCAGATGGAGAAATCTATAAAGCAAAAGACTATAAAGGTCTGGAAATCATGGACCGCGTGGGAGGCGGAGACTCTTTCGCATCCGGATTGATTTATGGATTGATGACAACAGAAAATGCAGAACTTGCAGTAAATTACGGAGCGGCGCATGGAGCCCTTGCGATGACGACACCTGGCGACACAACGATGGCGAATAAGAAAGAAGTAGAAGCTATCATGGGCGGCGTCGGCGCAAGAGTGCAGCGATAAATTGAGAGGAATACAAGGAGGAGATTTATGGAATCGACAACAGCTTTGAATCCGACAAGACTTGTGATTGCAGCTTTGGTTGGACTTGTGATTTTGTTGGTTTTGATTATCAAATTTAATGTACAGGCGATGGTGGCAATTTTAATCGGCGCCATCGCAATTGGTCTGATGGCAGGAATGCCATTTGAAAATATTGTAACAGCCGTCAACGACGGTATCGGAAACACGCTAAAAGGAATTGCGCTTCTCGTAGGACTTGGCTCCATGTTCGGAGCGATATTGGAAGTGTCGGGCGGAGCCCAGAGTATCGCGGTTACGATGGTGAAGAAATTCGGCGACCAGAAAGCAGCGTGGGCGCTCGGTATTACAGGGCTTGTCATCGCTATGCCGGTATTCTTCGATGCGGGACTGATTATCCTGATTCCGCTTCTTGCAGGACTTGCGGTAGGACATGCGTTCATCCCGCCGACACCGGGACCGGTGCTCGTGGCGACAATGCTGGATGTAGAGCTTGGATGGGTTATCTTAGTCGGAATCTTCTGTGGTATTTTCTCCATGATTGTAGCCGGACCGGTATGGGGCGCTATCTGTGGGAAGAAATACAATGTTCCGGTTCCGGAGCATGTGGCAAACCAGGAAGACTTTGACGAATCCAAACTTCCGAAATTCGGAACCATTGTTGGAATTATTCTGATTCCGCTTGTACTTATCATCTTCGATTCGGTTGCGGGAGTTGTCCCTGCGTTAGAGCCGGTCCGCGGAATCACAGGATTTCTCGGAGAGCCGTTTGTAGCGCTTCTTATCGCAACGGTCGTGGCAATGTATGTTCTTGGAACAAGACATGGCTATAGCAATACAGAGCTTGAGAAGGTGATGACGAAATCCTTGGAGCCGACAGGAATGATTCTTCTTGTAACAGCCAGCGGCGGCGTGCTTCGTTATATGCTTCAGTATTCCGGACTCGGTGAAGTTATTGGAAATGCGGTAGCATCTGCTTCCTTACCGCTTGTTGTTATCGCCTTCGTGGTGGCGGCGCTTGTGCGTATTTCCGTTGGTTCCGCGACGGTAGCCATGACAATGGCGGCGGGAATCATTGCGGCAATGCCGGGAATCGCTTCCCTGTCTCCGTTATATCTTGCATGTACGACAGCGGCGATTGCGGGTGGAGCGACAGTATGTTCCCACTTCAATGACTCCGGATTCTGGCTTGTGAAATCCTTGGTTGGAATGGATGAGAAGACGACGCTTAAGACATGGACAATCATGGAGACATTGGTTGGAGGCACCGGATTTATCGTTGCTCTGATTATTTCATTCTTCGCATAGAATCAATTGAATCGTGAAAAAGAAAAGCTGGCAGAAGTGTGAGAACCTTTGCCGGCTTTTATTTGCGATTGGTACTTGTAGAATCTAAAATAGGTATGGTATAATGTGCACAGAGTGCATAGGATATTTTTATGCAAATGAATTCGAAAAAAGTAAGGAGAAACTTATGAAGAGAGTGTTATTAAAGCTAAGCGGAGAAGCTTTGGCAGGCGATAAAAAAACAGGCTTTGATGAGGCGACATGCATTGGCGTTGCGAACCAGGTGAAGCAGATTGTGGATTCCGGTATTCAGGTTGCAATCGTAACAGGAGGTGGCAATTTCTGGAGAGGACGTACAAGTGAGACAATCGACAGAACGAAGGCAGACCAGATTGGAATGCTTGCAACGGTGATGAACTGCATCTATGTATCTGAGATTTTCAGACATGTGGGTATGAAGACGGAAGTCTTTACTCCGTTTACATGCGGCGCATTTACAAGCTTATTTTCCAAAGATGCGGCGGTAGAGGCTTTGAATGAAGGGAAGGTAATCTTCTTTGCCGGCGGAACCGGACATCCGTATTTTTCTACAGACACAGGAGCTGTGCTTCGTGCTATCGAGATTGAAGCGGATGCGATGCTTCTTGCGAAGGCAATCGACGGTATCTACGACAGCGACCCGAAGCTGAATCCGAATGCGAAGAAGTATGATGAGATTTCCATTCAGGATACGATTGACCAGAGACTCGGGGCGGTGGACCTTGCGGCGTCCATTCTCTGTATGGAAAATAAGATGCCGATGCTTGTATTCGGATTGAATGAAGAGAACAGCATCGTAGAGACTATGACAGGAACTTTTACAGGTACGAAGGTAACTGTATAAATAAAGAGAAAGCAGAGGACATATATTATGAAAGAAAGACTTATTCCATTTGATGAGAAGATGACAAAATCTTACAACAGCCTTGCGGCTGAATTGCAGACGATTCGTGCAGGACGTGCGAATCCGCATGTGCTTGATAAATTGACAGTAGATTATTATGGTTCTCCGACACCGATTCAGCAGGTTGCGAATGTTTCCGTACCGGAGGCTCGTATGATTCAGATTCAGCCATGGGAGAAATCCATGTTAAAAGCGATTGAGAAGGCAATTCTCGTATCCGATATCGGAATCAACCCGACGAATGACGGAACTTCCGTACGTTTGATTTTCCCGGAACTTACAGAGGAACGAAGAAAAGAACTCGTGAAAGATGTGAAGAAAAAGGGAGAAGGAGCAAAGGTTGCAGTTCGTAATATTCGTCGTGATGGAAATGATGCATTCAAGAAATTAAAAGGAACAGAAGTTTCCGAAGATGAAATCAAAGATTTAGAAGATGAACTGCAGAAGATTACAGACAAATACATCAAAGAGATTGAAAAATTAGTAGATGAAAAATCCAAAGAGGTTATGACTGTATAATTGGCAGGAAATGAAGAACAGACGAGGAGGGCGCGAAAAAGTAAGTCGCCCTTTCTTTGTTGTACAGGAGGAGAAAGCATGAATGTACCGCAGCATATCGCGATTATTTTAGATGGGAACGGTCGCTGGGCGAAGGCAAAAGGAATGCCGAGAAACTATGGCCATGCACAAGGAAGTAAAAATGTAGAACGCATCTGTGAAGAGGCATATAAGATGGGAGTCAAGTATTTGACGGTGTATGCTTTTTCTACAGAAAACTGGAGCAGACCGAAAAGCGAAGTGGATGCGTTGATGAAGCTTCTTAGGAACTATATGAAAACTTGTCTGAAGACAGCGGAAAAGAACCGGATGAAAGTCCGGGTGCTTGGAGACAAGACCGGTTTGGACGAGGATATCCGGACAAGAATCGAGGAACTGGAAGCGGCGACGATAAATAATGATGGTCTGAATTTTCAGATTGCATTGAATTACGGAAGCCGGGACGAGATGATTCGAGCGATTCGAAGACTGGCAAAAGACTGCGAAGAAGGCAAAGTGAAGAGCGAGGAGATTTCGGAAGGATTGTTTGAAACATATTTGGACACCCATGGGATTCCTGACCCGGATTTACTGATTCGCACAAGCGGAGAACTTCGGTTATCGAACTACTTATTATGGCAGTTTGCGTATACGGAGTTTTATTTTACAGATGTTCTGTGGCCGGATTTTACAAAGGAAGAATTAACGAAGGCGATTGAACATTATAATAAAAGAGAGAGACGTTTCGGAGGAGCAAAGGAGGAAGCGTAGTGTTTAAGACGAGATTATTGAGTGGAATTTTACTTGTGTTGATTGCCCTTGCAACGATTATTCCGGGAGGGCTTATCCTGGGAGCAGTGTTGTTTTGCATTAGTTTGAAGGGGATGCATGAGTTATATCAAATTGCAGACGTGCAGAATAAATTATTGGGAATCGTAGGAATGATAGCGGCAACCGTCTATTATGGATTCCTGTTTTTCGGAAATGGAACCGAGGATTGGTTTGCGATGACAGCCATCGGATTCCTGATTGTGTTAATGGCGGTGTATGTGTTTACGTTCCCGAAATATAAGGCAGAACAGGTGATGGTTGTCTATTTTGGACTATTCTATGTAACGGTGATGTTGTCCTATGTATACCGTACAAGAATGTTAGAGCAGGGTGCATTCCTTGTATGGCTCGTGTTCTTGTGTTCCTGGGGGAGCGATACGTGTGCTTATTGTGTCGGAATGCTGATTGGAAAGCATAAGATGGCGCCGGTGTTGAGTCCGAAGAAGTCTATCGAAGGCGGAGTCGGCGGTGTGCTTGGCGCGGCGCTTTTAGGCGCAATCTATGCGTTAGCAATTAACAAGTTTGCAAATGGAGTAGATACGAATGCGCTTCATTATGCATTGATTTGCGGAGTTGGTTCCATGATTTCCCAGGTGGGAGATTTGGCTGCTTCCGCGATAAAGCGAAATCACGAAATCAAGGATTACGGGCATCTGATTCCAGGGCATGGAGGGATTCTGGACCGGTTTGACAGTGTGATTTTTACAGCGCCGATTATTTATTACCTTTCTGTATTTTTGATGGGATAGGAGAGGAACAAGATGAAGAAGATAGCAATTTTAGGTTCCACAGGTTCGATAGGAACACAGACATTGGAGATTGTAAGGGAACAAAAAGATATTGAAGTGCTTGGACTGGCAGCGGCGAATAATATCGCGCTTCTGGAGCAGCAGATTCGGGAATTTTCTCCGAAGGTTGTGGCGGTCTGGACAGAAGAAAAGGCGGAAGAGCTGCGGGGAAAAGTGGCAGATTTGGATGTGAAAGTAGTATCCGGAATGGAAGGGCTTCTGGAAGTTTCTGTGATTCCGGAGACGGAGATTGTGGTGACGGCGATTGTCGGAATGATAGGAATCCGGCCAACCATTGCGGCAATCCGGGCAAAGAAGAATATTGCGCTTGCCAATAAAGAGACGCTCGTGACCGCAGGGCATATTATTATGCCTCTGGCTAAGGAATATGGCGTTTCCATTCTTCCGGTAGACAGTGAGCACAGTGCGATTTTTCAATCGCTGCAGGGAGGACAGGAAAAGGCGTTGCATAAGATTCTTCTGACGGCTTCCGGTGGACCATTTCGCGGAAAGAAGCGGGAAGAACTTACGAATATCCAGGTAGAAGACGCTTTGAAACATCCGAACTGGGCAATGGGAAGAAAGATTACGGTTGATTCGTCTACGATGGTGAATAAGGGGCTGGAAGTGATTGAGGCAAAATGGTTATTCGGAGTAGATGTGGAGCAGATTCAGGTGGTAGTGCAACCGCAAAGTATCATTCACTCTATGGTGGAATATGTGGACGGCGCGGTCATCGCACAGCTTGGAACACCGGATATGAAGCTTCCGATTCAGTATGCGCTCTATTATCCGGAGAGGCGGTATCTTCCGGGAGAGCGTCTGGATTTCAAGACATTGACGCAGATTACATTCGAAGAGCCGGACATGGAGACGTTCTATAGTCTTCGCCTTGCGTTTGAGGCAGGAAGAGAAGGGGGAAGTCTTCCGACGGTATTCAATGCCGCGAATGAGCTGGCGGTGCAGAAGTTTTTGGAGCGCAAGATAGCGTATCTTGAGATTCCGGAAATCATTGAAACTTGTATGAAAGCTCATAAGAATATTTTACATCCATCTGTGGAAGAAATATTAGAGACAGAGAGAGAAGTATACGAGCAAATAGAAAGCAGGTGGTAGTACATGGGGATTGTTCTTGCACTGTTATTATTTAGTTTTATTGTATTTTTTCATGAATTGGGACATTTTCTTCTCGCCAAGAAGAATGGAATCCGCGTGGATGAATTTTGTATAGGCATGGGACCTGTTTTGGTGAAAAAACAGGGGAAGGAAACCATGTATTCTATCCGTCTCCTTCCGATTGGAGGAGCCTGTATGATGGGAGAGGATGACTCTGACGACTTCAGCGAAGGAAGTTTTAACAGCAAATCTGTCTGGCAGAGAATCTCTGTCATTGCTGCGGGACCGATTTTCAACTTTATTCTGGCATTCATTTTATCTGTGATTGTGGTGTCGTGGCTTGGATACGACAAACCGATTATTAATAAAGTTGTTGAAAATTCTGCTGCGGCGGAGGCGGGACTTCAAACAGGAGATGAAATCAAAGAAATCAATGGGAAAAATATCCATATTTTCCGCGAGATTTCTGCCTATAACCAGTTTCACCCGGGCGAGGAGATGGAAGTCGAATACAAACGTGATGGAAAAAATTATAAAGCCACTTTAACGCCAAGACCGGATGAGACAGGAAGATACTTGATGGGCGTCACGCGGACGGAATATCATAAGGCGAATCCATTTACCGCGTTGCAGTATGGTCTGTATGAGGTGAAATTCTGGATTGATTATACGATTGAAAGTCTGAAAATGCTGTTCACCGGAGCAATCGGTATCGACCAGCTTTCGGGTCCGGTTGGAATTGTGGATGTGGTAGACGAGGCGTATGACACGAATATTCAATACGGGATATCATCGGTTGTTATTGCATTTATGAACCTGTCGATTCTGTTGTCCGCCAACTTAGGAGTGATGAATCTGTTGCCAATACCGGCATTAGATGGCGGAAGACTTGTATTTCTCTTCGTAGAAGCGATACGAGGGAAACGAGTGCCGCCGGAAAAAGAAGGAATGGTGCACCTGATAGGATTGGTGGCGTTGTTCGGATTGATGATATTTGTCATGTATAATGACTTACAGAGATTGTTTTAAATATTGGGGACGTAGTAAAGTGAAAGAATGCTACGTCCCCAATTAAGTTTTCCCCTGTCCCTTTTTGTATTTTGCCCTGTCCCCTACGCAGCTGTGAGAAATGGAATGCGATGCATTGCGCTCCGATATTTTCTTCACATTGTTCAGGGATAGAACATATATATAGATATTAACAGAAGTTCTTGAGGTTACCGTTATGAATTTTTTGAAAAGTATGCAAGGGGAAGGTGTAGATAAAGGGACTCTTCAAATTAACGTTACATCGG
Organism: uncultured Lachnospiraceae bacterium; assembly: GCA_905197485.1. Lineage (GTDB taxonomy): Bacteria > Bacillota > Clostridia > Lachnospirales > Lachnospiraceae > Faecalimonas. The sequence continues at coordinate 16,504 of CAJJYZ010000014.1, forward strand.
ACGTTACTGCGTATCCGATTGAAAATGCTGTCATAAATATTTATTATACGGGAGTGCCTGAACAGCAGTTGGAGCAACTGACAACTGATTCTTCAGGGCAAACGCAGATAATTGAGTTGGATACACCGCCGTTAGAGTATAGTCGGAATCCGTCCATTGAATCACAACCCTATTCGGAGTATACATTTGAAATTAGTGCGCCCGGTTATGAATCGGTCAGCATTGCCGGGGCGGAGCTGCTGCCTGATGTGAAGGCGATTCAGAATGTTGCGATGCATCCTGTGGAGTCTTCGAATGAGGCTCCTGATATTTTTGTGATTCCTGGTCATACGTTGTATGAGGAATATCCTCCGAAAATTGCAGAAGATGAGATTAAACCGATGAATGAGACGGGGGAAATCGTACTTAGTCGTGTTGTTGTGCCGGAATATATCGTTGTGCATGATGGCTCTCCCCGGGATACTACTGCGAAAAATTATTATGTTCGATATAAAGACTATATCAAAAATGTTGCTTCCAGTGAAATTTATGCAACATGGCCGGCGGCTACAATCCGGGCAAATGTTCTGGCGATTATGTCTTTCACTTTGAACAGGGTATATACGGAATGGTACCGGAATCAGGGATATGATTTTACAATTACATCATCAACGGCCTTTGACCATAAATGGATTCCGGAGCGAAATATTTACGATACGATATCGGTGATTGTCGATGAATTATTTGCAAGCTACCTTTCCAGACCTAACATACGGCAGCCGATTTTGACGCAATATTGTGATGGAAGACAGGTACAATGTCCGAACTGGATGACTCAGTGGGGAAGCATGGCGCTTGGCGACCAGGGATATTCTCCAATCGAGATTTTGCGTTATTATTACGGGGATAACATGTATATCAATACAGCGCAGGAAATTTCGGGAATTCCGGCTTCCTGGCCGGGATATGACCTTACGGTTGGCTCTACGGGAGATAAGGTAAGGCAAATGCAAGAACAGTTGAATGTCATTGCAGGCGCATATCCGGCTCTTCCTAAAATTAATGTGGATGGAATATACGGGCCGGCAACGGCAAATGCTGTGAGAGAATTTCAGAAAATATTTAATTTGCCGCAAACAGGGATTGTAGATTATAAAACATGGTATAAAATATCACAGATATATGTAGGCGTCTCACGAATTGCGGAACTCGTGTAGAAGAAAAATAGAAAGGGACAGGGCAAACTGCAAAAAGTGACAGGGTAAAACTTAATTGGGGACGTAGCATTCTTTCACTTTACTACGTCCCCAATAAACTATCTGTTTAAGATTAATTTTGTCAATTCTACAGGTTCAACGATTTTTCCGTCTTTGTATACACGCATGTTTCCGGAAGCGATTTCGTCGATTAAGATGACTTCATCATTGTTGTAACCGAATTCGAATTTGATATCCCAAAGGTCAAGACCGATAGATTTTAAATCGTCAGCAACGATTTTTGTGATTTTCAATGTCTGCTCTTTCATGCTTTCAAACATAGCTGGAGTCATAACACCGAGAGCGGCAAGACCTTCGCCTGTTACAAGCGGGTCACCTTTTTCGTCGTTTTTAAATGTACATTCTACATATCCACCTTCTAATACAGTTCCGTCTTCAATGTACTCGCCGTATCTGCGGATAAAGCTTCCTGTAGCTACAAGACGGCAGATAACTTCTAAACCATGTCCGAAAACTGTTGCAGGAAGAACTTCCATAGTAGCATCTTCAACGTTAGCACTTACATAATGAGTTTTGATTCCCGCCTCTTTTAATAATTCAAAGTAGTGAACAGACGTCTCTAAGTTTGCTTTTCCAATTCCTTCGATTGTAAGACCAACGGCATTTTCACCTGGGTCAAATACACCGTCTTTTCCTGTACAGTCGTCTTTGAATTTTAACATTACGTTTCCGTTGTCAAGGCTGTATACGTCTTTTGTTTTTCCTTCATAAATCTTCTTCATTTTTAAGCACCCTTTCTGTTTGTGTGGATTCAATTCCAATTTGTAAAAACCTTACCTATATTATTTAACACAAAATCGGAATTTCTACAATTTATATTGAGAAAAAAATGCGAAAAAATAATAATAATTATTTATAACTCTCGCTAATGCAAAAGAAATTGTGACAGAAAATTTAAAAAAATAAAAATAAAAGCTTGACAAATAAAAATATAATGATATAATAACAGTATAAACGAAATGAATAGAATAAATAGCAGATAACAATAAAGGGAGCGTTTCCCGATAGAAGTTCTCTAATATTTCTTTTATTTATCAGTTCCATATAATTTACGGAAAGGGTTATATGAAGAATAAGAAGAAAGGAAGGTACGGACCACCAAAAGCTTAAAAGAATACAAAAGATAACGAATCATAAAATTCTTAGTTCAGCATAAGTAAATGTTTTACAAAGATATGGATAATTCATAAAATGCAGATGTTGTAGAACAACTGAAGAAAGTATGAATTAGAAAGTATAAGAATAAAATATAAGGAACATGCGAAAGAAAGAATTTTAAGAAAGAGAAAGGTAAAAAAGCATGATTGAATCATCTAAGTAAGATGGCTGTTAATTATAAAAAGGTAATTAGCAGCCATTTTACATTGCGCAAAAATTTATTTCATTTTATACTACTATCATAAGACAGAGAAGGCGGTGACAGCATGTATAAAATATTGATTGTAGAAGATGACATGACTATTGCGAAGACACTTTCGAATCATCTTTCAAAATGGAATTACGAAATGCGTTATGTAACAGATTTAAAAAATGTGTATGAGGAATTTATGGAGTTTCAGCCACAGCTTGTTCTGATGGATATTATGCTGCCATTTTATAATGGATATCATTGGTGTACGGAGATTCGGAAAGTATCAAAAGTTCCGGTTATTTTTATTTCTTCCATGTCGGATAATATGAATATTGTAATGGCGATGAATATGGGTGGAGATGAATTTATTGAGAAGCCCTTTGACCTAAACGTTGTGACGGCAAAGATTCAGGCTCTTTTGCGGAGAACCTATGCGTTTCAAGGAGCGGTAAATGTAATCGAACATCAGGGAGTTATGTTGAATATCAGTGATGCGACGGTCACATACCAGGAGAAAAAACTGGCGCTCACGAAAAATGATTATAAGATTTTGCAGATTCTTTTAGAAAATGCGGGGCGAATTGTAGCGAGAGAGGAGATTATGACACGCCTATGGGAGAGCGATGAATTTATTGACGATAATACGCTGACGGTGAATGTGACGAGACTTCGCAAGAAGTTGGAAGAACTCGGGTTGAAAGACTTTATTGTAACGAAGAAAGGAATTGGGTATATCATTTTATGATGAAGATTTTTGCGGCATTTTTGAGAGAACGAGTAAAGAATATCATACTGTTTCTTAGCTTTTTCGGGATTACGATATTCGTATTTTTTCTGTATTCTGCGAGGCTTGACATGGTTCTTTATGCATATGTGCTTTGTGCGGTGTTAGGAGGAATTGTAGAGACGCTTTGCTTTCTGAGATATCGGAAGAAGTATCAGGAACTCGAATATGCGAAAAAGAAGATAGAATACGATTGCGAGGGACTTCCAAAAGCGGATGGAGCAATCGAACAGATGTACCGCGAGATGGTGATTCATCTGTTTGAAGAGAAGCGTCAAATCGAATCCCAGATGAAAATTGAGAAGAAAGAGCTGGAAGAGTATTATATGCTGTGGGCGCATCAAATCAAAACTCCGATTGCGGCGATGAATCTTCTGCTGCAATCAGACGAATTTCAGCCGAGGGAATTGTCTGTCGAGCTATTTAAAATCGAGCAGTATGTAGAAATGGTTCTTGGATATTTGAGAACGGAGCAGATGACGGCGGATTTATCTTTTAAGAAATATGATTTGTTAAGCATCATTCGTCAGGCGCTCAGAAAATATTCCAGATTATTTATTCTTCAGAAAATCAAATTAAATCTGGAAGAGATGGACTATTCGGTTATTACGGATGAAAAATGGCTTCTGTTTGCGCTGGAACAGATTCTCTCCAATGCGTTGAAGTATACGAAAGAAGGAAGCATTTCCATCTACATGTCGAAGGAAAAGACGGAGACGCTTGTTATAGAAGACACCGGAATCGGAATCAGTCCGGAAGACTTACCGAGGGTTGCAGAGAAAGGATTCACAGGATATAATGGGCGCGACCATAAGAAGTCTACGGGACTTGGTCTGTACTTGAGTAAGGAAATTCTTGGAAAATTAAATCATAAGCTGGAGTTAGAATCGGAAGTGGGAGTCGGAACGAAAGTATTGATTAACCTTGGAAGGCTCCAGAATTAGCAACCTTACAAGATTGTAAGATTAGAAAGAGAATTGTAAGCCAAAGTTATGGCATCGCACTTCTCTTTTTCTATATAATAAAGAAGAATTAAGAGAAAAGGAGAGCGATAACATGGCAATTTTAGAAGTAAAGAATGTAAAGAAGATATATACGACACGTTTTGGAGGACAGGCGGTGCAGGCGCTTAGGGACGTCAGCTTCTCTGTGGAGCCCCGGGAGTATGTGGCGGTAATGGGGGAGTCCGGTTCCGGCAAGACAACGCTTCTTAATATTTTGGCGGCGCTTGATAAGCCGACGAGCGGGCAGGTATTGTTGAAAGGAAGAGACCTTACAACGGTAAAGGAGAAGGAGATTGCGGCATTTCGAAGGCAAAATTTAGGATTTGTATTTCAGGATTTTAATCTTCTGGACACATTTTCCTTGAAAGACAATATTTTCCTTCCTCTCGTACTTGCTGGAAAACCTTATGAGGAGATGGAAAAGAGACTGGCGCCGATTGCGAAGCAGCTCGGAATCACTTCCATTTTGAACAAGTTTCCGTATGAAGTGTCAGGAGGACAGAAACAGAGAGCGGCGGTTGCGAGAGCGTTGATTACGAGACCGCAGTTGATTCTGGCGGATGAACCGACGGGGGCGCTGGATTCCAGGGCGGCAGACGAACTTTTGAGATTATTTGCCCAGATTAATCAGGACGGACAGACAATCGTCATGGTAACGCACAGTGTGAAGGCGGCAAGCAATGCGGGAAGAGTACTGTTTATCAAGGATGGAGAAGTCTTTCATCAGCTTTACAGAGGCAACCTCTCGAATGAGGAGATGTATCAGAAGATTTCCGATACGCTTACGGTTCTGACAACGGGAGGTGAGCGCGTTGAATAAATCGATTTATAGAAAGCTCGCTATCACAAATATTAAAAATAACCGAAGGACGTATATTCCGTATTTGTTAACCTGCGTGATAACGGTGATGATGTTCTATATTATCTACGCGCTGTCGTTGAATAAGGGATTGGAACACGTTCCGGGGGCAACAACGTTTCGGATGATGTTAGATATAGGAATTGGAGTCGTAGCAATCTTTTCTGTGATTTTCCTGTTTTATACGAACAGTTTTCTGATTAAGCAGAGGAAAAAGGAGATTGGAATCTATAATGTACTCGGTTTAGGGAAACGCCATATTGCGAAAATGCTCGGATTTGAGATGCTGTTGATTGTGTGCATCAGTTTCGCCGGAGGGCTGTTAGGCGGCATCCTGTTTGGCAAATTAGTGTTTTTGATTTTACTGCGGATTCTGCACTTTGAAGTGGGAATGGCATTTACGGTTGAGCCGGCGGCGATAGTAGGAACGATACTTTTATTTCTTGGTATCTTCGGCGCATGTTTTCTCTATAATTTACTTCAGATAAAACTTTCCAATCCGGTGGAACTTCTCCATGGAGGAAACGTGGGAGAGCGGGAGCCGAAGACAAAGAAGCTGATTGCGTTTCTCGGAGTCATTACGCTTGGAAGCGGATACTACATTGCGTTAAGCGCGGAGAAACCGATGGAAGTGATTGGGCTTTTCTTCGTAGCTGTGATTCTCGTAATTATCGGAACGTATGCCCTTTTTACGGCGGGAAGTATTGCGCTTCTTAAAATGATGAGAAAGAACAAGAAGTATTATTATAAAGCGAAACATTTCACCTCCGTATCCGGGATGATGTATCGTATGAAACAAAATGCGGCAGGTTTGGCAAATATTTGTATTCTTAGCACGATGGTGCTTGTGATGATTTCTTCTACGGTGGCAATGTATGTCGGTATGGAAGATATTTTGAGAGAGAGATTCCCGAGAGAGTGTATTGTGGAAGGATATTCGGCAACAGAGGAAAGAAAAGAGTGGATTGATACTAATCTGAAGGATATCTTGAAGAAGCATCATTTGACGGCGGAAAATGAAGTGAATTACTCTTATACGGGAAGTTCTGTCGTAAGAAACGGGAATGCGCTTACAAATGACCAGACGAAAATCGGCATGGATTCGGATTACGGAAGCGTTTACTTCCTGACCGAGGAGGAATATAACCGCATGGAAAATAAACAGGTGGAGCTTGCGGAGAATCAGGTGCTTACCTATGGAACGAAAGAGCAGATAAAGGATAAGACGATTTTTCTGAACGACAAAGAATATGAGAATCAACAGATTTCTCTGAAAAAGGCAGACCAGGATACGCAGAGCGTGATGTCAGGGTATTATATTGTCATGAAGAATCAGGAACTGATTGATGCGTTCGTAGGAGAAGAAGAGGAGTATACTATCCGGGCATATTACCATGCAATGGACTTCCATGGAAAGAAAGAAGACAAGATGGCGGCATATGAGGAAGTGCAGGAGACGTTATCTACGGAAGACCGGTCTGTTGTGACAGAGATAAGAGAACTTTCAAGAGAGGATTTCTATTCGCTTTATGGAACGTTCCTTTTCCTAGGTATTTTCTTTGGATTGTTATTCCTGATGGCGACGGTATTGATTATTTATTATAAACAGATTTCCGAAGGATACAGTGACAAAGACAGATTTGAGATTATGCGGAAGGTGGGTATGAGCCAGCGGGAAGTCAAACAATCCATCCGAAGCCAAGTGTTGAGCGTATTTTTCTTACCGCTTACGGTAGCGGTGATTCATATTGCGGTTGCATTCCCAGTACTTACCAAACTTCTTTCGGCATTAAACCTTACGAATAAGCCGTTGATTTTCTTATCTACAGTCGTAACAGTCGTTGTGTTTGCTGTGTTCTATGGCATCATCTATGGAATTACGACAAAAGAATATTATAGAATCGTGAAATAATTGAGTGGTACACGAATCAGGAAAGACGTAGTTCTGAATGATTCGTGTATTTTTTTATATTGTAAATTGCAGGGCATAATGGTATGATTAAAAGATGAGAAAAAGGATTAAACTATCAAGGAGAAGAGAGCATGTTACTTGCAATTTTATTTTTAGTATTGGGATTTGCATTATTAATTAAAGGAGCGGATTTTTTTGTCGATGGGGCGTCTTCCATCGCAAAACAGCTTAAGATTCCAAGTCTTGTGATTGGACTTACGATTGTGGCGTTTGGTACAAGCGCGCCGGAGCTCGCGGTCAGCGTGTCGGCGGCATTAAAAGGAAGCAATGATATCGCGATTGGAAATGTGGTGGGCTCCAATATTTTCAACTTACTGATTGTAGTAGGTGTGAGCGCGGTGATTTTCCCGCTTCATGTGAAGAAGAGCATGATTCGGAAAGATTATCCGCTATCCATCGCGGCAGCCGTACTTCTTTGTGTCCTGATGATGGATAAATTATTCGGGAAATCGACGATGGAAATCGGACGATTGGATGGAATTATCTTACTGCTTGGTTTTGCAGTGTTTATGTTTTTGACAGTTCGAGAAGGAATGCGCGGACGTGCAGAGATGATGGAGAGCGAAGAGGAGATTGAGATTAAATATACGCTCGGTAAGAGCATTCTTGTATGTATCCTCGGTCTGGCGGCGATTATCTGGGGAGGAGACCTTGCCGTAGACGGAGCCAAGACGATTGCAAGAATCTGCGGACTGAGCGAGGCTTTGATTGGACTTACGATTGTGGCGTTCGGAACATCGCTTCCGGAGCTTGTGACTTCCATTGTTGCCGCGAAGAAGGGAGAGAGCGATATTTCTCTCGGAAACGTGGTGGGCTCCAATATTTTCAATATTTTCCTGATTCTTGGAGTGTCCGGAACGATTCTTCCGATGCAGGTGGCAAGTACATATTTATATGATGTTGCAATTTTGATTCTCGTATCGGTTGTTTATTTCATACCGATATGCAGGACGAAGCGAGTGTCAAAAGGAGTTGGAGCCGCGATGATTCTGACTTATGCGGCATATATGGTATATCTTTTTGTAAGATAGCAGGGAAATACAAAGGAGTTGTAGGAGAACGGCATGAAGAACAAGATTAAGAGAATTTCAAAAGGAGATTTTGATACAGTACAGCCGGATATCCGTTTTTCTGAGACGAGAATTGTGATGAGAATCAGTGAAGGCGGAATCTACGAAGGAAGTTTTACGCTTCACAACGAGCAGGAAGGGAAAATCAGAGGGCTTGTATATCCCTCTTCTTTCCGCATGCAGTGCAAAGAGCAGGGATTTGAAGGGAATCCGGTGGAGATTCACTACACCTTTCAAGGAGAAGGCATGCGTTCTGGAGATGTGGAAGAAGGGAAGTTTTCCATCGTCTGCAATGGAGGAGAGTATGAGATTACGTTTATTGCAGTGGTGGAGAAGCCGTTTGTCGTGACAGATTACGGAAAGATTCAGAGCATGAGAGACTTTAAGAAGCTTGCCATGACAGATTTCGGGGAGGCGCAGAAGCTGTTTCGCTCCAAACGGTTTGCAGAACTTTTGAAATATGAAGATGAAAGGATGATGGCGCTTTATTCCAATATGAGAAAATGGGAGTTGGATGAGCAGGCGTTGGAGGAATTTCTCATAGGCACGAAGCTAAAAGAGAAGATTTATCTGTCATTCCCGGATGAGGAGAAGGAATTCTCTCATTTGTTCGAGACAACGAAAGAGTCGGTCATCGTAGCGAAAAATACATGGGGATATCTTCCGATGCATATAAGCGCGGACGGGGAGTTCCTTGAGATTGTGAAAAAGAATGTGACGACAGAAGATTTCGTCGGAACAAACTATTATCTGGAATACATTGTACATAGAGAGAAGCTGCATCCGGGGAATAATTTCGGAAAGATTATCGTAGAAACGCCATATGAGACGATTGACTATCCGGTGACGGTACATCAGGATGCGAAGCATACGGAGCATCATGGGGAGGAGTCCCTGATGTTCGGAAGTATTTTGAAGAGTTATATGTCCTGTATCAGCGGAAGGTTGAAGCTGGATGTGTGGACAGGGCAGGCGGTTGCGCTCGTAAAAGAGTTGCGGGAATTGGAACCGAAAAATGAGATGTATGAGCTTCTTCTTGCCCACGTATTTCTCCGCGGCGGAAGACTGGAGGAAGGGCAGTGGATTCTGGAAAATCATACGCACAGCCGGTTTGGAATCGGGAAAAAGCCGGAGGTGAATGCGTACTATCTGTTCCTTACTGCACTTGTGAGAAAGGATGATGCGTACACGAAACGGATTGCAGATGAGCTGCATAAGATTTACGCAAAGAATCCGGCGTCCTGGAAGATTCTCTGCATGATTTTGAATTTGGACCCGAAATATAGAAACTATGGGGAGCGTCTCGTCCTTCTGAAGGAAAAATTCGACAAAAAAGAATACCAGAGTCATATCCTTCCATATATTGAGGCGTATATCTGCTACCAGGAGCGCAGCAGCCTTCTGAAGAAACTCGGTGAATTTGAATTGAAAATCCTGAATTTTGCAACGAAGTACCGCATTATTACGAAGGAGTTGGCACTCTATGCGGCGAATTTGGCAAGTCAGGAAAAATCGTATGATGAGACGTTATGCCAGATTTTGATTCGTTCATATCGGTTATACGAAGAGCCGATGATTCTCTCTGCGATTTGTACGCTTCTGATTAAAGGAAATAAGACGGGAAAGGCATATTTCCCTTGGTATCAGAAAGCGATTGATTCCGGCATGAAGCTTGTCCAGTTATACGAGTATTATATGATGTCGGCGGATGACAGGCGAATCAAAGGGGCATTTCCGCGAAGCGTACTGCTTTATTTTTCTCATGGAATGTCCATGGATTACAAGAAGACCGCGCTTCTTTATGCGAACCTTCTGACATATGAGGATGAGAACAGCAGCCTGTTTGCAAGTTATCGGGAGAAGATAGAAGAATTCGCGTGGAAGCAATTGATGAAACGAAGAATCGACGAGAATCTCCGGATTATTTATAAGAGATTCTGCAGCGAGCCGGATAATGATGTGGACCACATGAAAGCCATTTACGATATTTCTAATGCATATCATGTGAAAACGAAAGTTCCGAATATCCAGTATGTTCTCGTCATAGAGAAGGACGGAAAGATTAGCCAGCGGGTTGCTTACTCGGAAGAAGGGGCGCAGATTATCCTCTACCATAAGTCGTCCAGAATTGTGTGGGAGACAGGCGACGGCCGCCATTATACGGATTCGATTCCGTATGAGATGAAACGACTCTTTTACGAATCCCAGTTTATTGAGATGTATAAGGAAAAAGAGGCGCTTCTTGAACATAAGGAAAAAGAGAAAAAGGCAGAGCTGAACTATGAGAATCTGAAACGTTATGGGTTAGATTACTTTGAAGACGAGCAGGTATTTCGTTTCTTGAGCAAGCGTATTCGGGAGGAAGACGACGAGGAGGAGAAAGAGGAGGATGAATTCCAGGTATCTCTTGTATTTGAACTTCTCAAAAGAGGACAGTTCGATAAAGCATCTTTATCCTATCTCGTAACTTATTATTGCGGAGCTACGAAGGATATGAAACTCGTATGGAGAATGGCGCGGGAATATGATGTCAAGACACACAGCATTGCAGAGCGCATCATCACGCAGATGTTGTTTTCAGAGACACTCTTTAAAGAAGAAGAGATTTTCATCGATTACTATCAAGGCGGCGCATATTTCCGGCTGAAACTCGGATATCTGGCGCTCGCATCACAGGAATATGTGGTGAAGAATCGACAGATGAAGGAAGAAATCGTTCAGATTATATTAAAAGAATTGCGGGAAGAAGAACTTTTGGCAGATATTTGCAAGGTTGCGGTATTGAAATTCTATTCGGAACATCCTTATCAGGAAGAGACGGAGGAGATACTTCCGGAACTTTTGCAGGAGCTCTGTGAAAAACAACTGGTATTTCCATTTTATTTGAAGTACAAGAAAGAATGGCTTCGCGAAGTGATGCTATATGATAAGGTTATGATTTCCTACCAGACGGAAGAGGGAGGAAAAGTGAAGCTTACTTACACGTTAAAAGACGACCGGGAGGAAGAGGGGGAAACGTGTGTAGAGCAACTGACTCCGATGTATGCGAACATCTATGTGAAGCAGTTTGTTTTATATGACACAGAAGAGCTTACGTTTTCATTCGAAGAGAGTGATGAGAAGAAAGTGATTCATGAAGAGCGCGGTATTTTGAGGCGGGAAGAAGAACATACGGTAATCGGAAAATTCGGCAAGCTGAATGCGATGAGCAGGATGGAAGAAACAGAACGTGAGAATAGCATGAACGTTTACCGATTGGAGGAAAGGCTTGCGGAAGAAATATTTGAGATTAACTAAGAGACAGGGGAGAGCTGCATGATACACAGACAGATAATAGGAATAGAATTAAATGAAAGAATGTGTCAGGTAAGCTTCTATGATACGGAGTCGAGAGAACCACACACCATGGAAGCGGATGCGGAGAATTATCAGATTCCGCTCGTAATCGGGCGAAAGGGTGGCAGTTGGATATATGGAAAAGAGGCGCAGAAAGAAGAGGCGGCAGGAAATGCGGTCTGCGTGTATGACCTTCTGGATGTGGCGAAGAGTCGGGAACTCATACAACTTGGCGAGAAGATGTATGAGGGAGTCTGGCTGTTGTCCATGTACCTTCAACTTGTTCTGAAGCCGTATGAGAATATTGGAGCAATTGCGTTTGCCATACCGGAGATGGATATGGAGCTGTCTCAGATATTGAAAAGCGTAGGACAGAAGCTTGGAGTTTCGAAAGAGCAGGTGTATGTCCAGGACTACAAAGAAAGCTTCTGCTATTATATGTTCCATCAGCCAAAGGAACTGTGGCAGTATGAATCTGCATTGTTTTACTGTGACAAGAATCATATGCGGGCATATATGCTGCGTAAGCTGAAAACAGCGTACGGAAAAGGATATGGACAGTTCGTTACGGTGGACGAAGTGGCAGGAACGAAGATTGAGGAACTGGAAGAAGTATATCCGGTTCTGAATGTGGAACGGGCGAGGGAAGCGGACGAGGCGTTCAAACGTCTGATTCAGGGAGTCTTTGAAAGACGCCTAGTCTCCTCTGTTTTTCTGACGGGAGAAGGATTTGAAAGCAACTGGTATCCGAATTCTCTCCGTACTCTGTGCAATGGGCGACGCGTGTTCCAGGGAAATAACCTTTACAGCAAGGGAGCCTGTTACGCGGCTTATAACAAATCGATAGAGAATGCAGGGGTTCCGGTTTATCTGGATGAAACGAAGATGACGGAGCAGATTTGCCTGAAACTTCGGATGAGAGGAATGGAGCGATGGTATCCGATTGTCGCATGGGGCACGAGATGGTACGAAGGAGACCGTCAGTTTGAAGTGCTTCTGGAAGATACGGAAGATGTGGAACTTCATATTGAATCTTTGCATCAGAAGGACGTAGAGGTGGTACGCGTCTCATTAGATGGGCTTCCGAAACGGGGAAATTATACACTTCGTCTTCAGGTCTGCGTTACATTTGAAGATGAGAGAACTTGCAAAATCACATGGAAAGACGTGGGATTCGGCGCGTTCTTTGAGCCGTCCGGTTTCCAGACGGAGACGGTCATTCACTTAGGAGGAGAATATGGGCAGTTTAATTCTTTGTCATGAGAAGAAGGCAAAACAAGCGTATGAAATTACAAGGATTCATAAGAAAATCCATACCATCGAGGAATTATGTTATTACCTCAGCAATCATTTGTATCTGATTGACTATACGATTATCAATAAGCAGCTCTGCGACTGGATTCAGGAAGAACTGGGGATGGACGCTCTTGCAAGAGATTTGCGTACCTGTATCAGAAGAAATGGTTCTGTAGAGCAATTCGTGATTCTGATTCTGCGTTCATCGGCAATCTATACGGAGCAGGAGCTGAAGAAAATCGAAGACTTGATGAAGCATCTGAAGAATCAGAAAGATGTGGAGAGAAAGAAATACAAGGCGGATAATCTGCTGGAAAGCGGAGAGATAGAGGCTGCCATTTTAGTGTATCGTTCGATTCTGCATGCGGATTGGGATGAGACGCTGGACCATCAGTTTTACGGTAGAGTGTATGCCTGTCTTGGAGCTGCTTACGGACGACTGTTCCTGTATGAGGAAGCGGCGAAGATGTATGAAGCCGCTTACCAAATCTGCGAAGAAGAATCTCTTGTGCGTGCATATGTTTATTGCTGCAGAAATTATATGGATGGGGAAACCTATCAGGCGCTTCTCGATAGAAACGAGTGGTATCAGACCATCGAGGAAGGGCTGGAAGAACGGGAAGAAGAGATTTACTCGCAGATGGAACCGGTCTGTGTGGAAGAACAATTACAACTGTATAAAAATCGTTATCGCAGGGTGTGCTAGAAAGCACATCCTTTTTTTGATATAGGAAACTTCTTTCGTTGACAAATGTTCCATAACATGGTATTGTAATACTAATTTAGTTTAGTAGAGTGATAACGTGGTAGCACAAGAAAGGAAAGCGGAGGAATGAGTATGAAGAAGAGAGTAGTTGCAAGTTTGATGGCAGTTGTGATGGTGATGAGCATGTTGGCAGGATGTGGAAAGGAGAAGACGGAAGGGAAAGATACTTCTTTGGAATATGTAAAGGAGAAAGGGACGTTGATTGTCGGGCTGGACCCGGCGTTTCCGCCGATGGGATTCATGGATGAAGACCAGAAGATTGTAGGGTTTGACATTGACCTTGCCGAGGAAGTGTGTAAGAGGATGGAGATAGAGCCGGAGTTCACACCGATTGACTGGGATACGAAGGAACAGGAGCTGAATACGAAAGGAATCGATTGTATCTGGAATGGATTGTCCAGGTCGCCGAAGCGTGAGGAGGAGCTTCTTCTGAGTGATACTTACATGCTGAATACGCAAGTCGCAGTCGTACTTGCCGACAATCCGGCGGAGAAACTGTCAGACCTTTCCGGGAAAACGGTAGCGGTGCAGACCGCATCTACGGCGGAAGAGGCGATTTCCGAGAAGAAGGAATTCGCAGATTCTATTGAACTTCTTTCCATCAAGGACAACGTACAGGCGATGCTGGAACTCGGAACGAACAGTGCGGACGCAGTCGTCATGGATAAAGTCGTTGCGATGTATTATATGGAAAAAGAAGCAGGAAAATACAAAGTATTGGAAGAAAGCCTTGCCGATGAGGAATATGCGATAGCCTTCCGAAAAGGAGATAAGGCATTGTGCAAGGAAGTAGCCAAGACATTGAAAGAGATGAAGGAAGACGGAACGCTTGGCGAGATTGCAACAAAGTGGTTCGGCGAGGACATCACGACGGTGGAATAAGAAGAATCGGTAAGAGGATGGGAGAAGTAAGATGACAGCAGCGGAATTATTGAAATTTATCGGATATATGTGTGAGGCGGCGGGAACGACCTTGAGTGTATTTTTTCTGACACTACTTTTTGGGCTGCCTCTCGGCATGATTGCCTGTCTCGGAAGAATGTCGAGAATCGGCGGGGTACGTTTCGTTACGAAGGCATATCTTCTCGTGATGAGAGGAACGCCGCTTTTATTACAGCTTATGTTTTTTAAGTATGCGCCGTATTACCTGTTTGGCGTGACAATGGAAACTTACACAGCGGGAATCCTGGCGTTTTCCGTCAACTATGCGGCGTATTTTGCGGAAATCTATCGAAGCGGAATGGAGTCGATTCCGAAAGGACAGAAAGAAGCGGCGTTTATTCTTGGATTTACGAAGACCCAGACATTTTTCAAGATTACGCTTCCTCAGGTTGTGAAACGGATTCTGCCTCCGATGGGAAGTGAGTTTATGACGCTTGTGAAAGATACGTCTTTGATTCAGATTATCGGAGTGGCGGAGATGTATAAGCTGGCGACACAGACGATGGCGCGGGAAGTAACGGTAGCGCCTCTCATCGTAGCAGGCGCGTTCTACCTGATTATGAACGGGGTAGTAGAGAAGGGGTTTTCAATCTTGGAGAAGCAGTTGTCATATTATCAATAGGGGGAAGATGCGATGTGTATATTGAAAGTGAAGAACTTACGGAAAAGTTTCGGAAAAACGGAGGTACTCAAGGGCATTTCCATGGAAGTGAAAGACGGAGAGATTCTTTCGTTTATCGGTTCCTCCGGTTCCGGGAAATCAACCATGCTTCGATGTATTACGGGGCTGGAAACGCCGGATGCGGGAGAGATTGAAGTGCAGGGGAAGGCAGGACTCGTGTTTCAGAACTTTAATTTGTTTCCGCATTATAATGTGTTAAGAAATATTACGGAAGCGCCGGTACATGTGCTTGGAATGAAAAAAGAAGAGGCGGAAGAGGAAGCGATGGGACTTTTGGGACGGCTGGGACTTTCCGATAAGGCGAAAGCGTATCCGTACCAGTTATCCGGCGGACAGGCACAGCGTGTATCTATCGCCCGGGCGCTGGCGTTAAAACCGAATCTGCTCTTTTTCGATGAACCGACGTCTGCCTTGGACCCGGAACTTACGGGGGAAGTGCTGAAGGTGATTCGTTCTTTGGCGGATTTGCGGATGACGATGGTTATCGTGACCCATGAGATGGCTTTTGCCCGGGCTGTCTCCAATCGGATTATATTTATGGATAAGGGAAAGATTGAGGAAGAGGGCACCCCGGAGGAAGTGTTCACATCGGAAAATGCGCGTGTGAAGGAATTTCTCGGAAAGTTTCATTCTTAAAAGCAAGAAGGAACCTAACGTAAATTTTACTTGGCAGAACGCGGAGAGTTCATGTATAATATGAAAAAAAGAGGAGGAATGATATCGGAAAGGTATCATTCTTTTTTCGGTACAGACGAAAGGATTTGTCAAGTTTCTTTGGATATGAGGAGGAGAGAGATGGATAATGAGCGTTTGATTGAAACGGCTATTTTAGCCGGAGAAACGATGCTGAGAAGCGGCGCGGAAGCCTATCGTGTGGAGGACACGATGAGCCATATTCTGAAAAATGCGGATGCCGAAAGCCGGGAAGTGATTGTGATGACGACGGTGGTGATGGCAGAGCTGCGTGTCAAAGGGGAGCAGCCTTTGATTCGGGTAAAAAGGGTGAATAACCGGGGGATTGATTTGAACAAGGTCGTGCTTGTCAACGATACGTCCAGAAAGCTGTGTCATGGAGAGATTTGCCTGGAAGAGGCATACGAGAAGATGAAGCAGATATCGAAAGGAACGTATAAGCAGTATACGTCGGAATGGTTCATGCTGCTGACCTATATCGGCGCGGTGATTGGATTTACGATTATGTTCGGCGGGAAGATGAACGAGATTCTGGCGGCAATCTGTACGGGAGGCATCCTGGCGTTCTGTCAGATATTCGGAGGAAGAATCCGGATGAACGGATTCATGCTGGAAACCATCTCGGCGATGGCGGTTACGGCGCTTTCGATTCTTCTGAAGGCATTTGTTCCGGCGGCGATTAATATCGACGCGTTGATTGTCGGTTCTATCATGCCGATGGTTCCGGGAGTTTCCATTACCAATGCGGTTCGAGATACGCTGCAGGGGGATTATCTGACGGGAGGCTCCCGTATGATGGAGGCGTTCATCCATGCGGCGGCGATTGCGCTTGGCGTGGGAATCGGAATGGCGATTTTTGGAAGTAAGTTTATAGGGAGGACAGTACTATGATTCTTCAGATTGTAGGAGCTTTTGTGGCGATGTACTGGTTTGCGGTGCTGATTGAGACGCCGAAGAAATATCTGCCGGTGGCGGGAATCGTGGCGTCGGTCGGCTGGTTTGTATATCTGATTTGCGAGAACCGGTGGGAGGATGCCGTTCTTGCCACGTTCTTTTCGGCGGTGACGGTGACACTGATATCCCATGTGCTGGCGAGAAAATATAAGACTCCGGTAACGATTTTTCTGATTGCGGGAATCATCCCTACCGTACCGGGAGCTACGATGTACCGTATCGCGTACTATGTAATTCTGGGAGACAATAATATGTCCGTACATTATCTGATGGAAATGTTTAAAATCGCAGGAGCGATTGCGGTAGCGATTTTCATTGTGGATTCTTTAATCCGCGTATTCTTCAGAATCGGCACAAAACGGAATGCGAAGGCTTAAAACGAATAAAAATGATGATAAAATTGCAAAAATCTCTCTTTTTAATATATAAAATAGGAAAAATAGAAGAAATTTGAAAGAATAAGTTGACGAAGATTCAAAAAGTCGTTATTATAACATATAACGAAAAACAAGAGAAAGAGCAGGAGGTTTTGCGATGACGGCATATAAAGATTTAAGCAAAGAAGCGTTATTATTATTGAAGAGTGAACTGGAGGACCAGTTTCAGGAAGTAAAGGCGAAAGGATTGAATTTGGATATGTCCCGCGGAAAACCATCCGCAGCACAGTTAGACCTTGCCATGGGGATGATGGATGTGTTGAACAGTGAGACGGACTTGAGATGCATGGAAGGTGTGGATTGCCGAAACTATGGGGTATTGGACGGAATCGGAGAGATTAAGCAGCTTCTGGCAGACTTAATCGAAGTTCCGAAGGATAATATCGTTGTGTTTGGAAATTCGAGCCTGAATGTTATGTATGATACGGTTGCCCGCTCCATGACGCATGGAGTCATGGGAAGCACCCCTTGGTGTAAGCTTGACAAGGTGAAATTCTTATGTCCGGTTCCGGGATATGACAGACATTTTGCAATTACAGAACATTTTGGAATCGAGATGGTCAATGTTCCGATGACCGAGAACGGACCGGATATGGATATCGTGGAGAAGCTTGTGGCGGAAGACGAGTCAATCAAAGGAATCTGGTGCGTGCCGAAGTATTCAAACCCACAGGGAATTACTTACTCTGACGAGACGGTACACCGGTTTGCCACATTGAAGCCGGCGGCGAAGGATTTCAGAATCTACTGGGATAATGCGTACAACATTCACCACCTGTATGACGACAAACAGGATTATCTCATTGAGATTCTGATGGAATGTAAGAAAGCAGGCAATGAGGATATGGTTTACAAGTTCTGTTCTACTTCCAAAGTCAGCTTCCCAGGTTCCGGAATCGCTGCCATTGCCGCATCGGATGCGAACCTGGTGGATATTCGAAAACAGATGCGGATTCAGACCATCGGACACGATAAGCTGAACCAGCTTCGACATGTCAGATTCTATAAGAACATTCATGGAATGGTGGAACATATGGAGCGCCACGCGGAAATCCTGAGACCGAAGTTCGAGACGGTATTGGATACACTGGAGAGAGAACTTGGCGGTTTGGAGATTGGTTCCTGGTTAAGACCGAGAGGCGGATATTTCATTTCCTTTGATTCCATGGAAGGATGCGCGAAGGCAATCGTTGCGAAGGCGAAGGAAGCGGGGCTCGTGATGACTCCGGCAGGAGCTACGTTCCCATATGGAAAGGACCCGAAAGACAGCAACATCCGTATCGCGCCGTCTTACCCGACGCCGGAAGAGCTGGCGGTTGCAACGGAGATTTTCGTGCTGAGTGTGAAGCTTGTAAGCATTGAGAAACTATTGAGCCAGATGGAAGCATAGAAGCGGGAGGCTAATTAGAGGTTGCGAATCGGGTTGGATAGTTATATAATAAGGAACAGAGCAATAGAGAACAGGAGAGATAAACATGAGTAAAGTAAGAACACGATTTGCACCGAGCCCGACAGGCAGAATGCATGTGGGGAATCTTAGAACAGCGCTCTATGCGTATTTAATTGCAAAGCATGAAGGAGGAGATTTCCTTCTTCGTATCGAGGATACAGACCAGGAGCGTTATGTGGAGGGTGCCGTTGACATTATCTATAGAACGTTAGCGAAGACGGGACTCATTCACGATGAAGGTCCGGACAAAGACGGAGGATACGGTCCATACGTACAGAGCGAAAGAAATGCATCCGGAATTTATCTGAAATATGCGAAGCAGTTAATCGAGCAGGGAGACGCCTACTACTGCTTCTGTGACAAGGAACGTCTGGAGTCTTTGAAGAGTTCAGTATCTGAGAATGGAACGGAGATTGTCGTATATGACAAACACTGTTTACATTTGAGCAAGGAAGAAGTGGAGGCGAATCTTGCGGCAGGAAAGCCATATGTTATCCGTATCAATATGCCGACAGAAGGAACGACGACATTCCATGATGAGATTTATGGAGACATCACAGTTCCGAATGCAGAATTAGACGATATGATTCTGATTAAATCTGACGGATTCCCGACATACAATTTTGCGAACGTAATCGACGACCATTTACAGGGAATTACACACGTTGTGCGTGGAAACGAATACTTATCTTCCGCGCCGAAATATAACCGTTTATACGAAGCGTTCGGATGGGACATTCCGGTCTATGTACACTGTCCGCTGATTACAGATGAGTCACATAAGAAGTTAAGCAAGCGCTGCGGTCATTCTTCTTATGAAGATTTGATTGAGCAGGGATATTTGACAGAGGCGGTTGTGAACTTCGTAGCCCTTCTTGGATGGAGCCCTTCCGATAATCGGGAGATTTTCTCTCTGGAAGAATTAGTGGAAGCGTTTGACTATCGTCATATGAGCAAATCACCTGCAGTCTTTGATACAGTAAAACTGAGATGGATGAACGGAGAATACATGAAAGCCATGGACTTCGAGAAGTTCTATGAGATGGCAAGACCATATATTGCAGAAGTCGTAACGAAAGATTACGACTTGAAGAAAATCGCAGCTCTTGTGCAGTCGAGAATCGAGCTCTTCACAGATATCAAAGAGCATATCGATTTCTTTGAAGAACTGCCGGAATACGATACTGCGATGTACACACACAAGAAGATGAAAACAAACGAAGAGACGTCTTTGGAAGTATTAAAAGATATGGTTCCGCTTCTGGAAGCACAGGAAGACTTCAGCAATGACTCGCTGTTTGCTCTTCTGAAAGGATATGTGGAAGAGAAAGGTGTGAAGGTTGGTTATGTTATGTGGCCGATTCGAACAGCGGTTTCCGGAAAACAGAACACACCGGGAGGAGCGACAGAACTGATGGAGATTCTCGGCAAGGAAGAGTCCTTGAGACGTATCCAGAAAGGAATCGAACTGTTAAGCAAATAGAAAAGAGGAACTATGGGATTTAATAAAGCGCAAAAAGAAGCAATTACACAGAAAGACGGTCCCATTATGGTACTGGCAGGTCCCGGCTCCGGGAAAACGCTTGTCATTACAAGGAGAATTGAATATTTGATTCGACATCACAAAGTAAAACCGGAAGAGATTCTTGTCGTTACTTTCACAAAAGCCGCCACCGCAGAAATGCGGGAGCGGTTTTTGCGTCTGATGGAGGGAAAATATCTGCCGGTAACTTTTGGGACGTTCCATGGGATTTATTATGGGATTTTAAAATGGGCATATCGGTTGAATGCGGACAATATTCTGTCGGAAGAGGAAAAAGGGACAATCATCCGAGAGGCGGCGGAAGGATTGGAAGAAGAGCTGGAGATTGACGATGAGAAAGAATTCCTAAGCGGAATTTCCTCAGAAATCGGAAGCATCAAGAACAACAGATTGGACTTGGATTCCTTTGAATCGAACCAGTGCTCTCCGGAAGCGTTCCGCAGTATCTATCGGGAATATGAGCGAATCCGCAATCGCCGGAGGAAACTGGATTTTGACGATATGCTTGTGCTCTGCTATGATTTGTTCAAAAAACGGCCGGATATCTTGAAAAAGTGGCAGCAGAGGTATACATATATCTTGATTGATGAGTTTCAGGATATCAATCAGGTACAGTATGACGTGATTCGTATGCTGGCTGCGCCGCAGAATAATCTCTTCATTGTAGGAGACGATGACCAGTCTATCTATAAATTTCGCGGGGCGCGCCCGGAGATTATGCTTGGATTTAAGAAGGACTATGAAGATGCGAAAGAGATTCTTCTGGATGTGAATTACCGTTCCACAAAGAATATCGTGTACGGAGCGCAGAAGGTTATTATGAAGAATCGAAGCCGCTATGAGAAGAAGATTGTGACGTTGAATGAGAAGGGGGAGAACGTCCACATTCAGGAGACGAGAAATCCGGTGGAGGAGAGCCGATACGTGTTAGGCCAGATATCGGAAGAACTGAAAAAAGGAGTGCCGCTTTCTGAGATTGCGGTGTTGTACCGGACGGCGATGGAGCCGAGGGCGCTCGTGGAGACGTTGATGGAATATAATATTCCGTTTCAGATGAAAGAACATGTCCCGAATCTGTATGAGCATTTTATCGGGCGGAACTTATGCGCGTATCTTCGGATGGCGACGGGGAAACGGGAGCGGAAAGATTTCCTGGAAGTGATGAACCGCCCGATTCGTTATATCAGCAGAAGCGCGGTGGAGAACGGGGAAGTATCGTTTGAAAGCCTGCGTAAGTTTTACTGTGACAAAGAATGGATGCTGGACAGGATTGACCAGTTGGATGTGGACTTGCGGATTCTAAAACAGATGACTCCCTATGCGGCGATTCAGTATATTCGTAAGAAAATCGGATACGATGATTTCTTGAGAGACTATGCGTTGACGCATAAGATGAAGCTGGAAGATTTGACGGAAGTGCTGCACGAGATTCAGGAACGTGCAAAAGAATATAAGACCATTGAAGAATGGTTTGCTCATATCGAGCAGTACGGACAGGAATTGGAACAGAAGGCGAAGAGGAATCAGTATAATCCAAACGCCGTCTCGCTTCTTACGATGCATGGCGCGAAGGGGTTGGAATTTCACAGCGTATTTTTGATAGAGGCGAATGAGGACGTCTGTCCGTATAAGAAAGCGGAAGTGGTGGAGGATATGGAAGAAGAACGACGCATGTTCTATGTGGCGATGACGAGGGCGAAAAAGCGGCTTGTCATTTCCTATGTAAAAGAAAGGAACGGGAAACCAATGCTCCCGTCCCGATTCGTCCATGAACTTCTGGAATAGAATTATTCTTCGTCCATATCCTCAAATTCCTGTGCATCTAACCATTCGTCGAATGCGTCCGCTGCAACTTCATACTCATCATCATCTTCGATGTTGTCAAGGCTTGGCTCTCCGTCTACTTCAGTGTAACGGTAGATGAATACGTCGCCTTCTTCGTTCTCCTCATCTTCTTCGATTGGGAGAAGGGCGATGTATTCGCGTCCGCCTGCTTCGTAGATAGTAAGCACTACGCACTCAAGCTCCTCGTCGTTGTCGAGAGTTAATGTTACAGTTACTTCTTCGTTCTGGCAATTGCAGTTCTCGTGTCCGCAGTTGCAATCATGATTATGTTCGCTCATAGTTATGAATCTCCTTTACGTTTTGATAAACTTACTCTATCAGAAGAGGAGCCAAATTGCAAGGACAAAACTATTGACAACATAGGAAAAAAAGATAAAATGGAAATGAAGCATGGAGAAAAAGAAAAAGTGAGGATAACATATGTATAAAAATAAGAAAATAAATCGAATCATTTTTGTACTGATGCTGCTGTCTGCCTTTCTTCTTGCAGGATGCCAGAAGAAAAAGCAGGTCGGGGCAGAAGAGGACAATGCGGTTGTGAAGGAAGAGGAACCTCAGGAAGAAAAAGAAATCTATAAATTCGGGTTCTCCTGTATTGCAAAGGAGAATCCTTATTATGTCACATTGGCGGATTCTATCAGGGAAGCGTTGGCGGAAGAAGGACATACTGTGATTGGGATGAATCAGGATACGAACTTGGACCCGCAGCTTCAGATAGAGCAGATTCAAGGGATGATAGAGGAAGGAATCGACGCCATTTTCCTTGCGCCGGTTGACTGGCAAGAGATTACGCCGGCTCTGGAAGCGTTAAAGAAGGCGGATGTGAAGATTATCAATCTGGATACGCAGGTGGCGGAGATGGATTATGTAGATGCGTACATAGGGTCTGACAATAAGAGCGCGGGCGTGCTATGTGGAGAGAATCTGGTCGAGCGTTTCCCGGATGGCGGGAAGATTGCGATTCTGGAATGTCCAGGCATGAATTCCATCAATGAACGTATCAGCGGTTTCGAGGAGACGATTAGCGGAAAAGGATTTGAAGTCGTTGAGAGAGTGGATGTGGCAGGGGATTTGACGAGAGCCAGAGAAGCGGCGAAGAAAATCTTTGCGGAATATCCGGATTTGACAGCAATAATGTGCGGAAATGACCAGATTGCGGTTGGCGCTTGTGTGGCTGCCAATGAGGCGGCGAATAAGACAGTCGCGATTTATGGAGTGGACGGTTCTCCGGAGATGAAAAAGGAATTGGAAAAAAGCAGTACGCAAGTCGTTGCTACGGCAGCCCAGTCCCCGATTAAGATGGGAAAAGAAGCGGTGGAGATTGCGTTGAAGGTACTGGACGGAGAACCATTTGAGAAAGAAACATACCTGGAAACATATCTGATTACAAAGGATAATGTGGAAATGTATGGAAGTGATGGATGGCAGTAGCCGCCGGAAGGGACATGTATGGAAATAAGTGAAGGAATGATTTACCCATTCGGAGCGACAATCTGGAATGGGGGTGTGAATTTCTCGGTTGCGGTGGAATCCGGGAGGGAATGCCGGTTATGTTTATATCGGAATAAGGAGAAGAAGCCGTTTCAGACGCTTTGTCTGCCGGAGCGGAAAGGGCATGGAACCGTTCGCTCGGTGCGGATTGACGGGATTCCTTTGAAAGGATTGGAATATCAGTATCTCGTGCAGGGGGAGCCTCTGCTTGACCCATATGCCTGGGCGATTTCCGGAAGAGAAGTCTGGGGAGAAGAGCCGGAAGAGACAGGGAAAGTACGGGGAAAGGTTGTGGCAGATACCTATGATTGGGAAGAGGATGAGCCACTGCGGATTCCGTATGAGGATGTGGTGGCATATAGCCTTCATGTCCGCGGATTTACGAAGCACGCGTCCTCGAAAGTGAAGAGGAGAGGGACGTTCGCGGGTGTTGCGGAGAAGATTCCTTATTTTCAGAGTCTTGGAATCAATCAGATTCATCTGATGCCGGTCTATGAATTTGAGGAAAACGGAACGTACCGGAATTATTGGGGGTATGGACCGGCCTTCTGGTTTGCCCCGAAAGCGTCTTACGCGGGGAAGGGCGGCGACCCGGTGCGGGAACTGAAAGAGCTGGTAAAGAAATGCCATGCATCCGGCATCGAAGTGGTATTAAACCTGCCGTTTATGAGCGGCGTATCCTACAGTATGATTGTGGACTGCATCCGGTATTATGTGATGGAATATCACATCGATGGGGTTATCGTCAATCCATATTGCGCGCCTTTTGAAGAGTTGCGGAAAGACCCTCTGCTTGCTTACACGAAGGTGCTTAAGCAGCAGGAAGACTTCCAGAATACGATGCGAAGGTTCCTGAAAGGGGACGAGGGCATGGTAGAGAGTGTGATGTGGTGGCTTCGCCATATTTCAGGGGAAGACGGCATCTATAATTATGTGACAAGCCATACAGGATTCACATTGTATGACCTCGTATCTTATGACAGGAAGCACAACGAGTTGAACGGCGAGAAGAATCAGGACGGGCCGGAATATAATTATAGCTGGAACTGTGGCGCGGAAGGAGCAAGCCGGAAGAAGGCGGTTATGGAGCTTCGGAAGCACCAGATAAAGAATGCCTTTTTACTCTTATTGACGGCGCAGGGAACGCCTTGTATTCTTGCGGGGGATGAATTTCTCAATTCCCAGAAGGGGAATAATAATGTCTATTGTCAGGACAATGAGACGGGCTGGCTGAACTGGCTGAAAGAAGGAGAAGAGCATTGGCTTTTCCGATATGTAAAGGATTTGATTGCGTTTCGAAAAAAACATCCGGTGCTGCATTGCAGTGAGGAACTTGCAGGGATGGACCGGATTGCAAGCGGAGTGCCGGACATCTCTTATCATGGAGAATCGGCATGGCAGACGCCTTCGGAAGTCTCAAGCAGACAGCTTGGCGTCTATTATTATGGAGAAGCGTTTGGAGATACGGGGTGTTTCGCGGCGTATAACATGCATTGGCTTTCCCATTCATTCGCATTGCCGTCGCTTCGAAAGGGAAAGAAATGGTATTTGGCTGTTTCTACGAACGAGGGGGTTCTGCAAGAAGAAATCTTGTTAGAGAATCAGAAAGAGGTTATTGTAGATGAGCGGACAATCTGCATTTTCATTGCAAAATAAAAGAACAAAAATTGGCTTGAATTCGTTTCAACTGAAGCTTATCGCGCTGGTTACGATGGTGATTGACCACATCGGCGCGGTTTTATTCCCGGAGATGTTGTTCTTCCGGATTATCGGAAGAATTTCTTTTCCGATATATGGTTTTCTTGTGACGGAAGGGTTCTTTCACACAAGTGATGTGAAGAGATATATGAAGCGGCTTCTCGTGTTTGCCTTCGTGTCGGAGATTCCGTTTGATTTGGCGGTAACGGGACAGATTCTGGAATTTGGACATCAGAACGTATTCTTCACGCTATTTATCGGCGTACTTTTTATGTACACATATACGCAGCAGACGAGCAGATGGGAGAAAGTTATCTGCGTGATTTTCCTGACGCTGCTGGGAGATGTATTCAGCGTAGATTATGGAGCGTGGGGCGTTCTCATGATTTTCTGCTTCTATGTATTCCGGGAGAAGAATTGGGCGAAATATCTGACGGTTGGATGTATCAATGTGCTGGCGTTCGGATATATTCAGGCGTATGCGGTGCTGGCATTTCTTCCGATTGCCTTGTATAATGGAGAAAAAGGGAAGGAACGCGGAAAGGGATGGAAGTATTTCTTCTATGCGTTTTATCCGGCGCATCTGCTTCTCTTATGGTTCGTGAAAATTTTAGGTTAGATTGACGGAGTGTTTTATGAAAGTATGGCAACATTTTTGTACGATTACGCATCACAAAATCCTTGTGATGAAGCATTGCTTCCGGGTAGGGCTTTATAAGCAGGGATTATTGCATGATTTATCGAAATATACGCCGTCCGAGTTCCTGATTGGCTGCAAGTATTATCAAGGGACGAGGAGCCCGAACAACGCGGAGCGGGAAGCAACCGGATGTTCTACGGCGTGGCTGCATCACAAAGGACGGAATAAGCATCATTATGAATACTGGCTGGACTATGGACTTCATGGAGAGACGACGCTGATTGGAATGAAGATGCCGGTGAATTATGTGGTGGAGATGGTGATGGACCGGATTGCGGCGTCCAAAATCTATATGAAAGAAAACTATACGGACGCAAAGCCGTTGGAATACTATGAGAATGGCGTGGCTTTGATGGAAAATATGCTCCACAAAGACACGAAAGAGCTGTTGGAGAAACTGCTTCGGATGCTGGCAGAACGAGGCGAAGAAGAAACGTTTGCCTATATTCGAAACCATGTGTTGAAAAGATAGAAAACAGGTATGCTGTAAGGAAAACAGCATACCTGTTTGGTTATTCCGGATAAATCAATTGCTGTTCTGTGATGTGCTCCAACACTTCCGTCAAATACTTTCTGGAAATATATTTTGCCATCGGAAGGTTCATATCCAGATAATTTCCACAGTCTCTGGCGCTGGCTCCCGGAACTTCCCCTTCAAATTCACTGATGAATGTGAACATTTCTTTCATAAGAGGAACGATATCTTTGGACTCGTAATCCCCTGCAAGAAGAAGATAAAAGCCGGTGCGGCATCCCATCGGGCCGAAGTAGATTGTCTTTGTGCCAAAGACAGGATGATTTCTTAAAAACGTGGCTGCCAGATGCTCTACGGTGTGAATCTCAGCGGTATTTAAGACCGGCTCTTCATTTGGATTCGTAAAGCGGAGGTCGAACGTCGTAATCATTTCTTCTCCGATTGTATCCTTTCTGGATACATAGACTCCCGGCACTAACTTTATATGGTCGATTGTGAAACTTGTGATTTTTTCCATATCGCAAAAGCTCCCTTCTGTAATTTTTTCTACAAGTAGTATACATATTTCCAAATAAGAATGCAATATCCGGAAGAAATATGATATAATAGATGAAAATTTCTTATAGGATTACATATTTCGGAGGTTAGCGTATGAAATTATATATGATACGGCATGGAGAAACAGACTGGAATAAGACAAGACAGCTTCAGGGAAAATCCGATATACCGTTGAATGATTTTGGCAGGAAGCTTGCTGCCGAGACGGCGGAAGCGCTCAAGGACGTCCCGTTTCATCTTGTCATCACAAGTCCTTTAAGCAGAGCGCGGGAAACGGCGCTTATCATCAAAGGTGACAGGGAGATTCCGGTCATTGAAGACGCGAGAATCGAGGAGATGAGCTTCGGGGAATACGAAGGCTTGTGCTGCAAAGGAGAAGGATTCAATATTCCGGATGAAGAATTTCACCGATTCTTTGACGACCCGGTACATTATGAACCACCTGCGCATGGCGAGAGTTTTCTGGAATTTTGCTCTCGCGTCGAACGTTTCTTAGATGAGCTCTTTCGAAGCGAAGACTATCAGGACAGCACGATTCTTCTCGTGGTACATGGAGCGGTGCTATGCGCCATGCTTCGTATCCTGAAGGGGAACCCTATGAGCATGTTCTGGGGAAGCGGCGTGCATAAAAACTGCGGAGTTACCGTTGTGAACGTGCAGGGGAACACGTGGGAGATTGAGCAGGAGAATGTCACCTATTATGAGGATGCGATGGAAGACTGGTAAGTTTCTTGACGAACAAGAACTGTATGTGTAAACTAAAAGGAAGAAGATTTTGGAGGGAAAATTATGATAAACGATAAAAAAGTATTATTCAGCGGAATGCAGGCAACAGGAAATCTCACATTAGGAAATTATCTTGGAGCTTTGAAAAACTGGGTGAATCTAAGCAACGAATATGAGTGCTTCTACAGCGTGGTGGATATGCATTCGATTACGGTAAGACAGGACCCTGCAACATTGAGAAAGAGAGCGAGAGCGCTTCTGACTCTGTATATCGCAGCGGGACTTGACCCGGAGAAGAACTGCATCTACTATCAGTCCCACGTATCCGGCCACGCAGAGCTGGCATGGATTTTGAACTGCTTTACTTATATGGGAGAATTGAACCGTATGACGCAGTTCAAGGATAAATCCGCGAAGCATGCGGACAACATCAATGCGGGACTATTCACGTATCCGGTGCTGATGGCGGCAGATATTTTGTTATTCCAGGCAGACGTTGTTCCGGTTGGAATCGACCAGATGCAGCATTTGGAACTGACAAGAGATGTGGCGCAAAGATTCAATGGTATCTACGGAGACGTATTTACAGTGCCGGAACCATACATTGGAAAAGTCGGAGCGAAGATTATGAGTCTTCAGGACCCGGCGAAGAAGATGTCGAAGTCGGACGAGAACCCGAACGGAAGCATCTATCTGATGGATGACCCGGATACGATTATGAGAAAATGCAAACGTGCGGTGACGGATTCCGAAGCGCAGATTCTGTACCGGGATGAGCAGCCGGGCGTGAAGAATCTGATTGACATCTATCGTGCATGTACTGACAAATCGGTAGAAGAAGTTCTGAAAGAATTTGACGGAAAAGGATACGGAGAATTCAAGATGGCAGTCGGAGAAGCTGTCGTATCGGTATTAAAACCGTTACAGGACGAGGTGGCAAAACTGGAGAAAGACAAAGCGTATATCGACAGCGTGATTAAAAATAACGCAGAAAAAGCGAATTACTACGCCATGAAGACACTCCGAAAAGTACAGAAAAAGGTTGGTTTTCCTGAACGTATCCGATAAAACTTTAAAGTGGAAAAGTGATAAAGTAAAAAAGTGTTTTGTTTTTATTGACAAAAAAACTACAAAGTGATATAATCGTTTCAACAATTGATTGAAAAAATATTCAAACAATTCGAATAATTATACAAATTAGAGAGAAGGGTTATAGATGGTGCAGAAGTTACTTGCTTATATGGAACAAGAGCATTTGGATGCGTTCTACGTAAGCAAACCGGAAAATGTACGCTATATCAGCAGATACACAGGAGACGACTCTTATCTTCTCGTTACAAAAGAGAAGAACTATTTCATTACAGACCCGAGATATACAGAACAGGCATCTTATGAATGTCCGGACTATGAGATTATCAATTGGAAAGACCATGGAAGAAGCATTGCGGAGGCGGTGGCGAATCTTCTCGCCGGAACGAATTGCAAAAATCTTGCATTCGAGGCAGAGGTCGTTACATACAATAGATATAAATCTCTGGAAGATAGCGTTCATGCTGAACTGATTCCACAGGTTGACGTCATCGAGACATTCCGTTCTGTAAAGTCAAAAGAAGAGATTGAGAAGCTCAGAATCTCAGCAGACATTGCATCGAGAGCTTTTGAGAAGATTATCAAGGACATCCGGGTAGGAGTCACAGAGAAAGAATTAGCATCGAAGCTTTCCCACTACATGGTGATGGAAGGCGCCGATACGAAACCATATGGAGGAATCCTTATTTCGGGAGCGAGGACATCGCTTCTTCATGGAATTCCTTCCAGCAAGGCAATCGAATATGGAGACTTGGTTCTCATGGATTACGGATGCCAGTATCAAGGGTATCTGTCCGATATGACAAGAACCGTTGTTGTAGGTAAGGCTACACCGAAGCAGAGAGAAGTTTACGAACTGGAGCAGCGGATGGTGGCAGATTGCGAGGCTGTGATGAAGGCTGGCGCTACAGGAGCGCAGGTATATGAAGCATCCACGAAAGCAATCAAAGGAACAGAATATTTCGACTATCATTATACAGGAATTGGCCATGGAATTGGAATGTTCGTACACGAGATTCCATTCATGGGACCGGCGTCAAAGGCAGTATTTGAGCCGGGTAACATTATTACGGTAGAACCGGGGATTTACATTCCGGGCTGGGGCGGTATCCGCATCGAAGATGAGGTGCTGATTACAGAAGACGGATGTGAAAACCTGATAAGTGCTACAAAGGAGCTTATAGAACTATAAATTATAAGCAGAAAGTGAGGAATGTTTATGAAGAAGAGAATCGTTGCTGTTTTAATGACAGTAGCCATGGCAGCGTCACTGTTTGCAGGTTGTGGCGTTCCAAAGTCCAATGACAAAAAGAGTGAATCCGGTGCAGAGTCTGGAGAAAAAGTGTTCCGCTATGCTACAAGAACAGAACCTACTACACTCGACCCGACAAAAGGAAATTGTATTCCAGATAGTGAATTGCAGAATGCACTTGTTGAGCGTCTTGTACGTAACGTAGCAGGGGAAATCAAACCAGGTGTTGCAAAAGAGTGGGAAGTTTCTGACGATGGATTGGTTTATACATTCCATTTAAATGAAGAAGCAAAATGGAGTGATGGAAAACAGATTACGGCTCAAGACTTTGTATACAGCTGGCAAAGATTAGTGGATCCGGCAACAGCAGCACAGTATGCTTATATCGGTGAATATGTTAAGAATGGTAGAGCAATTGAACATGGAGAAATGGCACCTTCTGAATTAGGAATCAAGGCAATTGATGATGTTACAGTAGAAGTTACACTTGAGCATCCTACAAGCTATTTCTTAAGCTTAATTGGCATTCAGCCACAGTTTGCACCACTTCGTAAAGACATTGTAGAGAAGTATGGAAAAGATTTTGCGGCAGATGCAAGTAAGAATGTATATTCTGGACCATTTGTTCTTGTAAGTTCAGAAAACCAGAAATGGGTATATGAACCAAACGAGTACTACTGGGATAAAGAAAATATTCATCTTGATCGTGTAGAATTATCCTATATTCAAAATCAAGAGACACAGCTTGCAATGTATGAAAATGGTGAATTAGATTTTACAGAACTTCCAAAAGTATCTGTTGAGAAATATAAAGATCAAGCTGTACAATTCAAAAACGGAAATACCGATTACTTCTACCTTAACTGTGACGGAACAAATGAAGCACTTAAAAATAAAAACTTCCGTCTAGCATTAAATTATGGTTTCGATAGAAATACATATAATCAGCTTGCAAGTGAAGGAATTGGAGAACCAAGTAATGTATTCGCATTTAGAGGATTAAAAGGAATCGAAACTACATACGGTGAAGAGAGTAATATCAAATCTTACCCATTAGATGGAGATAATAAAAAAGCAAAAGAATATCTTGCAAAAGCTGAAGAAGAACTTGGAATGAAAGCTTCTGATATTTCAGTAGAAATTACAACGACAGATAATGATGCTGCGAAAAAACAGGCAGAGGTTGTTCAAGAACTTTGGCAAAAAGCACTTGGAATCAAAGTGACAATTAATCAAGTAACATATGCTGAAATCCTTCAGAGACAGGCAAGTGGAGAATTTGACATTTGTTGGGGAGGCTGGGTAGGAGATTACGATGATCCTTACACATACCTTGAATTATTTAAAACAGATTGTCCTTATAACCAAAGTAATTACTCCAATCCAAAAGTTGATGAATTGTTAACAGCATCACAGAATGAAACAGATGCGAAAAAACGTCAAGAACTTCTTGCACAGGCAGAACAGACTATTTTAGATGATGGAGCAGTTCTTCCACAGGCAGAGAGAGAGATTTACTATTTAATAGATGATGATGTAAAAGGACTTAAAAACTATTATGTTGGTATCAACTATGATTGGACATATGTAGATATTGCAAAATAAAAGTCAGTCATAATTTGGAAATTTAGGTATATGAATCGCCGCCCGGCGCAATGAAATGGGCGGCGATTTGTTAGAAAAAATGGAAAACAAGGAGGAGAAAGGATGCGCAAATATATATTTAAGCGTCTCATCGCAGCTGTCTTAACAATGTGGGTTTTGATTACTGCTGTATTTTTCTTAGTTCGTCTTATGCCAGGGGATCCGTTCCAGAATCCAAAAATGACAACAGAAATTAGACAGAATATGGAAGAATACTATGGCTTTGATAAACCGCTTATTGTACAGTATGGTAACTATATGAAGAATCTGTTAAAAGGGGATTTGGGATATTCTATGAAATTTACAAATAAAACAGTAAATGGAATTATTTCAGATTCATTTCCGTTTTCAGCAGATCTTGGAATTCGAGCACTTGTATTTGCTGTATCATTCGGGTTAGTACTTGGAATTATATCGGCTAGAAATCGAGGCGGAAAATTGGATTTCTTTTGCGTTATTGTAGCAGTTCTCGGAACAAGTATACCGGATTTCATTATGGGAGCTTTGTTGCAGTATGGTTTTGGTATTAAGTGGGGACTTTTACCGGTTGCACAGTATCAAGGATTTGAATATACAATTCTTCCGGCTTGTGCTATTGGTTTCTATACACTAGCTTCTGTTTCACGTATCATGCGAGCAAGTATGTTGGAAGTTTCTTCACAGGATTATATTAAAACAGCTCGTTCTAAAGGAGTATCAGAATTTAGAATTACAGTGAAACATCAGATACGTAATGCGATTATGCCGGTTATGACGATGATGGGACCAACAGTTGCATCAGTGCTTACAGGTACATTTGTTATTGAATCTATTTTTGCAATTCCTGGTATGGGAAAATATTATGTAGAAAGCGTTTCAAATAATGACTACTCTATGGTACTTGGTATGACAATTTTCTATGGTGTATTTTTGATTTTATGTAACTTGATTGTAGATATCTTGTACGGTGTGGCAGATCCACGTGTACGTATCGGAGAAAAGTAGGTGAGAGAAATGGCAGAATTAAAAAAAGAATCTTTTGTGATTAAAGGAAAAGATACTGTTCGCATGGAAAGTATCAGTAGACCGTCTCTTTCCTTTTGGCAAGATGCGTGGAGACGTCTTAGAAAAAATAAAGCAGCCTTTGTAGGTCTTTGTATTATCATCTTGTATACAGTGTTGGCAATTTTTGCACCAATGTTTAGTAAATATTCTATGTCGGATATGGATGTAACTGCAAGAAATGCTTTTATTTCTGCAGAGCATTGGCTTGGTACGGATGCTACGGGTCGTGATCTTTGGGTAAGAATTTGGATGGGTGCCAGAGTTTCTTTGAGTATCGGATTCATTGCTGCTGTAATCAATGCTTGTGTGGGAGCTGTTATAGGAGGACTTTGCGGATTCTATGGTGGAAAATTAGATATGATTGTAATGCGTATCGTTGACCTTTTATATGGAATTCCAAGTTTGATCATTACAATTTTAGTTGTTATGGTGTTAGGAAAAGGTATTGCACCTCTTATTGTAGCAATGTGTGTAGTTGGATGGATTGGAACTTGTCGCTTTGTTCGTGGTGAAGTATATCGTATTAAAGAACAGGACTTTGTTCTTGCGGCAAAGGTACTTGGTATACCGGATTTCAAAATTATTATCAAACATATTATTCCGAATATTCTTGGTATGTTGGTAACAAATCTTTGTATGGCGATTCCGGGAGCGATTTTCCAAGAAGCATTCTTAAGCTATATTGGACTTGGTATTACACCTCCTAATTGTAGTTGGGGAGTTATCTGTAAAGAAGGTATCCAATACTTGAGATACTATCCGCATCAGGTATTTGTTCCGGCATTCTTTGTCTGTACAACGATGTTGGCATTAAATCTTCTCGGTAATGGTTTACGAGATGCAGTCGACCCGAAACTTCGAGGAACGGAATAGGAGGAAACAAAATGGCAGAGAAAGAGAATATTCTAGAATTAAAAAATGTTGTGTACTCCTTTAAGACATACGGTGGAGAAGTCAAAGCTGTACGTGATGTTAGTTTTGAAGTAAAAAAAGGAGAAATCCTTGGAATCGTAGGAGAATCCGGATGTGGTAAGAGTGTAACAGCACAATGTATTATGAGATTGAATCCAGAACCACCGGGATTTTTTGAGGGTGGAGAGATTTTATTTGATGGTAAAGATGTTCTAAAGATGGATAAGAAAGAACTTCGTAAACTTCGTGGAGAAGATATTGGATTTGTATTTCAAGATCCAATGACATCTTTGAATCCTACAATGAGAGTAGGAGCGCAGATTGAAGAAGTCTTTTTAGGACGAAAAGATATGTCCAAAGAAGAAAAGAAGGAAAGAGCTCTTGAAATCATGAAATTAGTAGGAATCTCGGATGTGGAAAAGCGTTATAAACAGTATCCGCATGAGTTGTCAGGCGGTATGAAGCAACGTATCATGATTGCTATCGGGCTTGTAAGCAGACCGAGCCTTGTTATTTGTGATGAACCAACGACATCTCTTGATGTTACGATCGAGGCGCAGATTCTTGATTTGCTTCTGGAGCTAAAAGAAAAACTTGGTATTTCGATTATTATCATCACACATGATCTTGGTGTAATTGCACGTATGTGTGACCGTGTGATTGTAATGTATGGTGGTAAAGTTGTAGAAAAAGGTACAGTACAAGAAATTTTCTATGATACAGCACATCCTTATACAAAAGGATTGATGGGATCTATTGCAAAGTTGGATACAGCAAAAGGTCAAAAATTAACTCCAATCGAGGGAACACCTCCGGATTTGTTTTTCCCGCCAAAGGGCTGTCCATTTGCAGCGCGTTGTGAATACGCGATGGATGTATGTAAAGATAATCCGCCTTGTACTTATAAAATTTCGGATGAGCATAGGACAAATTGCTGGCTACAGCATGAATATGCTCCGGATACAGATATGAAAAAGGTGAATGCAATAGAACTTAAGGAAGGAGAGGTGTAAAGATGAATAATAATGAAAAACAGCCTCTCGTGCAGGTACAAGATGTATGTAAGTACTTCCATGTAGGGAAAAACGCAGATTTGAAGGCAGTAGATCATGTTTCTTTTGATATCTATAAAGGAGAGACAGTGGGTCTTGTAGGAGAGTCTGGATGTGGAAAATCTACAATGGGGCGTTGTATGATTCGTTTATATGAACCGACATCTGGCAAAGTATTATATGAAGGAAAAGATATTGCAAAACTTTCTAAAGCAGAACAAAAACAGTTTTGTCAGAAAGTACAGATGATTTTCCAAAATCCATATGCTTCTTTGAACTCCCGTATGACAGTAAAAGAAATTGTTGGAGAGGGACTGATTCAACATGGAATGTCTAAAAAAGATGCCGATGCAAGGGTAGAGCAATTGCTTCAAACAGTAGGACTTAACAAAGATCATATGTCACGTTTTCCACATGAATTTTCTGGTGGACAAAGACAACGTATTGGAATTGCCAGAGCACTTTCTGTTGATCCGGATTTTATTATTTGTGATGAACCGATTTCCGCACTTGATGTATCTGTACAAGCGCAGGTAATTAATATGTTAAAGGATCTGCAGGAAGAAAGAGGACTTACATATTTATTTATTGCGCATGATTTAAGTGTTGTCAAATACATTTCCGACCGGGTAATCGTTATGTATCTTGGAACGGTTGTTGAAACTGCAGAGACAGAAGAACTTTATAGTAATACAATGCATCCATATACAAAAGCTTTACTTTCGGCAATACCAGAAGCGGATCCAGATAGGGCAAAAGCAAATAAGCGTATTCAAATTAAGGGAGAGATTCCGAGTCCGATTAATCCGAAGAATTGTTGTAGATTTGCAGAACGTTGTCAATATGCAACAGAAAGATGTTTTCATGAGATGCCGACTCTTCGAGAGGTAAAACCAGGTCATATGGTTGCGTGCCATTTATGTGATGAATAAATCTATGAGATAATGAATAATAGAGTAGGAGGCGGTGATTAACCGCCGTCCTCTCACACCACCGTGCGTACCGTTCGGTACACGGCGGTTTCAATAGTTGACGTGCACGGACTGATAGGCTGTGGCTAAATCATAAAAGCCACTGTTTATCAGTCTTTTCTTTGATAATGCTCTTTTAACCGTTGTTGTGTTTGATATAAACCAGTGTGCCTTTCGACTATTTCCAGCCATTTGGGCATAGTATTCTGGTATTCCGAGCTTTATCAGATTTCTTATCTTTGTCCTCGGTTTCTTCCACTGTTTCCATATACACATTCGGATTCTGTGGTACAGCCATTTATTGAGTTCTTCTATTCTGCTTTTCCTATCTGCTATCCCATAATAATTCAGCCATCCACGCATATACACTTTTATCTTCTCCAAGGAAGGGCGTATACTCTGAACAGACCTTCGGGAACTAAGTTCTTTCAGCTTTGACTTCATTTTCTTCCATGACTTTACATGAACCCGGACATAGATACCCTTTCCGTTCTTTCCCAGTGTAAAGCCAAGAAATTTAAAATTTCGGATTGCAAATACACTTACCACACGACTTTTCTTCTGATTCACCTTTAGTTTCAGTTTCTCTTCCAGATACCTCGTGCTTGTTTCCAGTTGTTATCAAGCACACTATAACAAACTTATTTTTCATCTTTAAGGCATAATAAAAGAGGTCTTGGAATAAAGGAATCTGACGTATTTTCCATCAGATTGTTTTATCCTGAGACCTCTTGTG
>CAJJYZ010000015.1 GCA_905197485.1 uncultured Lachnospiraceae bacterium
ATTTGAGGAGGCGAAAAGTATGTGTGAGGCATTGGAAGAATTGATGAAAGAAGAATTGGAGGCAAAGAGAGCCGAGGGAGAAGAGATTGGAAAGGAGAGAGGAAAAGAAATAGGGAAAGAAATAGGAAAACAACAAGCATTAAATCGTGTGAATCTGTTGAATCTGAAGCTGGCAGAATTGAATCGACTGGAAGACATTGTGAAAGCAGCTTCTGACCAGGCATATCAGGAGCAATTATTCCAGGAATTTGATTTATAATAAAATTTTATATACGTTAATATGAAGAAACAATGAGAAAGTTGAGAGAGAAGTTTCATCTTACGGAAGAAGATGTAAAAGAGAAAATGAAGCATTGTTGGAAATAAGAGTGATAGTGATAAATAGAAAGGCTTTTTGATGTATGTCATCAAAAGGCCTTTCGCATGGTTGCCTATTCT
Source organism: uncultured Lachnospiraceae bacterium (assembly GCA_905197485.1). Classification (GTDB taxonomy): domain Bacteria; phylum Bacillota; class Clostridia; order Lachnospirales; family Lachnospiraceae; genus Faecalimonas. The sequence goes on from CAJJYZ010000015.1 coordinate 439, forward strand.
TTATCCGATAGTGCTTTAATACTTGAGATATATTCGGATGGCGTCATCCCGGTAATCTTTTTGAACTGTCTGGAAAAATAATGGATGGAAGAGTACCCGAGTTTTTCGGAAATTTGTGTGAAATTCAGGTGCTCCGTTCTCATCATTCGTTTGGATGTCTCGATTTTCATCTTTGAAAAATATTCGATAATTCCGAGGCCGCTCTGCTCCTGAAAGATTTTCTGAAGCTGTGAGCGTCCGATGACATTGTCTTTACATATCTTTTCGATTGTCAGTTTTTCTCCTAGGTGCGCTTCCAGGTAATTTGTCACCTTGATAAATGTGTTCTGGTCTCCAAGCTGCTTCGTTGTCCTTAAAAATTTCGTGGAACTATGCTGTGTGAAAGCGGAGGCAGCGTGGTATCTTCGGAACATATGGATGAGGAAATGTTCCAGGGACAATTGGATAATCTGAAGAGAGCCGAAAGGCGCGGAAGGTTTTACTATCATTTCTTCCTGATATGGATTGTCAAGTCTCCCTTCAAAGGTTTCCTTCGCTTCGGAGATAATCAGTCCCAGGATATTTCGCTCCGTCTCGTCCAGTTTTAACAGTTCCTTCTGGAAGAAATCCATATTGGGACTTTTGCACTCAAAAGAAACAACAATCAAATTCGGCGCGATTTTCCCGTCAGCAGTCACCTTGTGAAATTCATTTGGCTGGTGGAAGACGATATCACCCTTCTCCAGGCGGTGTGTCGTCTTGTCCGCGGTAATCTCGACAGCGCCCTTATCCACATAGAGAAATTCCCAGAAATTATGGGATTCTCCCCGAAAAGAAAAGGTGTTCATATATTCGAAATAATGAATGGTATACAGTTTTTCAATGTGAAATTCATCTTTCAAAACAATATGTTTGTAGTTCATAAGTTTTCTCCCAATTTTTACTTTTCAAAATTCCATTTTTATCATAACCTATTTTTATGAAAAAAGCAAAAAAATAGAAAGAAATGACTTCACCTTTTGGTTGTTTTGAGGTACAATGGCAAATAGAGACATTACATAATAAATTCTAGATTAGGAGGATTTGAAAATGGAACGTAAAAACTTATGGGAGACTTACAGTGATGCACAGCGTGCAGAATTGGAAGAAGTAAACAAAAAATACTGTGCATGTCTCGATGCAGGTAAGACAGAAAGAGAATGTGTAAGAACAACAATCGAGATGGCAGAGGCAGAAGGATACAGAAACTTGAAGGATGTTATCAAGAGCGGTGAGAAATTATCTGCCGGAGATAAAGTTTATATGGCTTATAATGAAAAGGCAATTGCTTTATTCAATCTTGGAACAGAGCCGCTTGAGGCTGGTATGAACATCTTAGGAGCACATATTGACTCCCCACGTATCGACTTAAAGCAGAATCCATTATATGAGACAGACGGATTCGCATATCTTGATACACACTACTACGGTGGAATTAAGAAATATCAGTGGGTAGCTACTCCTCTCGCGCTTCATGGTGTAGTAGTGAAGAAAGACGGAACAGCAGTAAACGTAGCAATCGGTGACAATGACAATGACCCGGTTCTCGTAATTACAGACTTATTAATTCATCTTGCAGGCGAGCAGATGGAGAAAAACGCTGCGAAAGTAGTAGAAGGAGAGAAATTAGACCTTCTCATTGGTAATAAACCGGTTGTCGGAGAAGAGAAAGATGCGGTGAAAGCAAACATTTTAGCTCTTCTTAAGAAAACATATGACATTGAAGAAGAAGACTTCCTTTCAGCAGAGCTTGAAATCGTGCCGGCAGGAAAAGCAAGAGAATGCGGACTTGATTCCAGCATGATTATGGCATACGGACAGGATGACAGAGTATGTGCATTCACATCTTTATTCGCACTCTTAAACGTAAAAGATGTAAAACGTACAAGCTGCTGTCTGTTAGTAGATAAAGAAGAAATCGGAAGCACAGGCGCAAGTGGAATGAACTCCAACTTATTTGAGAATATCGTTGCAGAACTTCTTGCATGCACAGGAGAATACAGCGACTTAAAAGTACGTCGTGCATTAGCAAACTCTAAGATGCTTTCTTCTGACGTAAGCGCTGCATTCGACCCAATGTTCCCGGAAGTATTTGAGAAACGTAACTCTGCATTCTTTGCAAAAGGTATCGTATTCAACAAATATACAGGAAGCCGCGGAAAGAACGGTTCTAACGATGCAAACCCAGAATACATTGCTGAACTTCGCAAAGTAATGGATGACAATCACGTATCCTTCCAGACAGCCGAACTCGGAAGAGTAGACGCTGGTGGCGGCGGAACAATCGCTTACTTAATGGCAATGTACGGAATGGATGTTATCGACAGTGGTGTGCCGGTACTTTGCATGCATGCTCCATGGGAAGTAACAAGTAAAGCAGACGTTTACGAGACAGTTCGTGGATACGAAGCTTTCTTAAAAGCAGAATTTTAATATAGGTTTGAAAACTTATTTTTAGCGTAAGATAAAGGTGTTGCCTAATCAGTTGAATGATTGGGCAGCGCCTTTTCATGTTTTAGCGTATTATGCGGTTGGAAGATTGCAATTTGCGGTTAATGTGAATATAATTAGAATCATAGTCAGGGGGTGTATTATGCCAGTACGTTTCGGGCGGCGAAGCAGAGAATCAATCAAATTTTGACGGACTTATATAATAAGCATATTTTTCTGTTGAAGGAGAATCTGTTGACGGAGGAGGAAAAAACTTTTTTCAAAAGCGTTACAACAAATATGGACGAGACGATTGCTACATTAGCTGTTCATAAAATGTCAGATTTTCTCAACAGATATTATGGGAAAAAAGTGATTATTCTATTGGATGAATATGATACGCCAATGCAGGAAGCCTATGTAAATGGATATTGGGACGAGTTATCTAATTTCTTGCGAAGCTTATTAAATGCGACATTTAAAACGAACCCGTATTTGGAGCGTGGTATCATGACAGGAATCACGCGCGTCAGCAAAGAATCCATTTTTTCGGATTTGAATAATCTGGAGGTTGTCACGACAACTTCAGAGAAATATGCGGATGTGTTTGGATTTACCGAAGAAGAAGTTTTCTGCGCATTGGAGGAATATGGGCTTTCAGAAAAGCAGGATGAAGTGAGACGCTGGTATGATGGTTTCACGTTCGGGGATAGAACGGATATTTATAATCCTTGGTCGATTATCAATTATCTTGATAAAGGGAAGGTGGCTCCATATTGGATTCATACAAGCAGTAATCATCTGATAGGGAAAGTCATTCGTGAAGGTTCCGGTCAGGTGAAAGAGTCCTTTGAACAGTTGCTTGCCGGAGAAAGTATTACGACGCACATTGAGGAACAAATCGTCTACAATCAACTGGATTTGGATGAAAATGCTATCTGGAGTCTTCTTCTTGCAAGCGGATATCTTAAGATTGAGAAAAAAATGGAATCTGGTTTATCATACGATGAATGGGAGGAAAAGTATGAGTTGTCCGTCACCAATTTTGAAGTGATGATTATGTTTCGGAATATGGTGCGTGGCTGGTTCGCATCGACAGCATCGAATTATAATGCGTTTATTCAGGCGCTTTTGCAAGATGATTTGAAAGCTATGAATGCATACATGAATCGGACGGCGCTAGCAACTTTCAGTTTTTTTGATAGTGGGAATAAACCTTCAAAAGAATCGGAGCCGGAACGATTTTATCATGGATTTGTATTAGGATTGATGGTTGAACTTACAGGACGGTATTCGATTACGTCTAATCGTGAGAGCGGATTTGGAAGATATGACGTTATTTTGGAGCCAAAGAATAAGGCGGATGATGCGATGATACTTGAATTTAAGGTGCAGGATAGCGATGAGATATCATTGCAGGATACGGTGGAAGCTGCATTAGAGCAAATCCGCTCAAGAAAGTATGACACAGTATTATTGGAAAGAGGAATACCGAAAGATAAGATTCGTATATACGGATTTGCGTTTCGTGGGAAACAAGTGTTGATAGGGAAATAGAAGTTTTATGGGAAGCTTTATAAATTTAAGAAAGTTTGGAGAAAAATTATGAGATATGATTATGCCTTATATAACAGCCCATTAGGAATATTAAAAATTAGTGAAGAGAATCAAAAGATTGTAGGGGTAGATTTGTTGCAAGAAGCGGAAATGATAGAAAAAATTCAATATCATACAGATTTGCAGTATAAGGCATGTAAACAATTGGAAGAATATTTTGAGGGGAAAAGAAAAAAATTTACATTACCGTTGAACTATAATGGGACAGAATTTCAAAAAAAGGTTTGGAATGAATTGCAAAACATTCCGTATGGAGAAACGGTAAGTTATGAAGATATTGCAATTCGGATTGGAAATAAAAAAGCAGTACGAGCAATTGGGCAAGCCAATACTAGAAATCCGATTATGATTATAATACCATGTCATAGAGTGATTAATAAAAATGGAACTTTGGGAGGGTTTGGCTGCGGGACTAACATTAAAGAATATTTGTTAACTTTAGAGAAAAGAAATAAAGTAAGTGCAAAATGTTGATATGTTACTCATGAGTTACGCTTGCACTAAAATGACAGATGCAAGCGTTTTACTCTATTTTAGTTTTGATAGTTCATAAACACAAAATGACAAGATATTCACGCTACCTTGCATCATTCATTTCCTGTGCAAGCGCCGCTTTTCGGAAGGCATCTGCCATACCTTTTACGGAAGAAGCGTATTCCAGAGGGGACATGCCGGTTGTCTTCTTGAACCGCTTCGAAAAATACGGAAGGGAGCTGTAAGAGAGAAAGTATGCAATCTCTGTGAAGTTCATAATACCATTTCGAATCAATTCTTTTGCCTTCTCAATCTTCATGTTGTTAAAATATTCCATTGGTCCGCAGTTCTTATAATCGCAGAATACGGTATGAAGCGTGGAACGGCTGATGGAGAATGCGTTGCAGATACTTTGAATCGTAAGCTGTTCGCAAATATGCGTCTCCATATAAGAGATTAATTGATTCAGTAAAGTCTGTCGCGCGTTATGGCTTCCGGCGGAAAGCTGTTTGGAAACCTTATGTGCAGAAACAGAGGAAGAATGATTTCTCTGACAAAAAATCAGGAATAATTCCATATATGTAACGATAAGCTGCTGGGAAGCGAACGGAGTCTCTGGCTTCAATAGTACATGTTCTACGAACGGAATATGCATTGGAGTTCGGAACGTCTGTCTTGCCTCGGTGATGATAAGGGAGATTAAGTCTTTCTCCTTTTCGTTCAGAGTCAATGTTTTATTTGCGAAGAACTGCATCGCCGGTGAAAAGCTGGTGAAAGAGCAGGCGATGAGGTTCAAAGACGTCTTTCCGGTGGACTTGAACGCGTGAAATTCATTCGGCTTGTGGAAAATGACATCTCCAGCGTTTAACAATACTTCTTTATCATCGGCGGTTACGGTGATGCTCCCTTTATCCACATAGAGAAACTCCCAGAAGTCATGAGATTCCCCATGAAAGACGAAATCTTTCGTATATTCGAAGTAATGAATCGTTACAATGGAATCAATTACGAGTTCCCGCTTTAGGTAAGTTTGTGCATATGCCATGATTTTTACCCCTCCTTTAGACAAAATTATAACAGAAAAAAGATAATATGACAACAATAATAAACAAAAAGACAAGCAATGTTGTACAAGGTGTAATATAATACAATTAAGAAAAAGAGGAAAATGGACATTATCACTAAAGCATTTTGGAAAGAGGTAAAGAAGATGACGATTGACGTGAATAATATACGGCTGGAACTGAATGAGCAGAACCTTTGCTTTTCCGTAGAGAAGGATGGACAGGTTTGGAAGTTCAGAGAAGATGCGAAACTGCGTCTGGAATGTGAAGAAGGAACAGTGTATTTTAAAGATGCAGTGACAGTAAATCACAAAGAATTCGTATCCGGTATCGGAAAGGGTATTCAGAGCCATTATGAAGGGTTTGAAGTAAATGGGACAAAGATTCCTTACACATTCGATACAATTATGTGGGTTGAATACGCCAGCGGCAATATTTTCTGCGAGTGGATTCCACTTCAGGAGGAAGGCTTGACAGTGAAGAGTGTATATTGGCCGGGAGAGATGGAATTTGAAGAAGCAAAAGATTCCTGGTACACACTTTTGAACTGGCAGCAGGGAATTCTTCTTCCGAATACATGGAAGACAGAAGTAAACAAAGTTGTCTTCGACGGATTTTTCGAAACAGCAGGCGGATATATGCCATGGTACGGACAGGTTCGCGACAGAGCAGGTTACATTGCAATCTGTATGACGCCTTGGAACGCAGGCTGGAATGTAGAGCATCCGGAAAACGGACCTTATACACATGTGGGAATGCGTTTTGAACCGAGTCTTGGCAAGATGGACTACCGCAGAGTTGTCCGTTATACATTCTTAAATGATTGCGATTACAATGACTTATGTAAAGTATACAGAGCCTATGTAAGAGAAGAAGGAAGATTAAGAACTCTTGCGGAGAAGGCAGTTCAGAATCCGACAATCGACGATTTAATTGGATGTGCATTCGTACATAAAGGAATTAAGACAAGCGTGCAGAAGGACTCCAGCTTCTATGACCCGGAGAACCCGCACAAGAACGACAATCTTGTGACATTTGCACAGAGAGAAAAAGAAATCAGAGAACTTCACGAACTTGGAGTGAAGAAATTATATATGCATTTGGATGGATGGGCACAGCCTGGATATGACAACCAGCATCCGGACTACTATCCAATCTGTGAAGAAGCCGGCGGAGAAGAGGCGATGAAATCTCTTGTGGATACTATGCATGAACTTGGTTACATGTTCGGTATTCATGACCAGTACAGAGATTACTACCTTGCAGCAGAGACATACGATGAACATTATGCATGTCAGCTTGCAGACGGAACGATTCCGGGACATGACCGCTGGGCAGGAGGACCTCAGACATACCTTTGCGGAACACAGGCTCCATACTATGTAAGACGTAACTTTAATTACTTAGAAGAAAAAGGAATCAAGTTAGACGGCGCATATCTGGACGTGTTCACATGTAATGAAGGAGATGAATGTGCAAATCCTTACCACAGAATGACAAGAAAAGAATGCTACGATTACAGAGCATTGTGTTTCAGATATTTGCTTTCCAAAGGAATTCTTCCAAGCTCAGAGGAAGTGAGCGACTGGTGTGTGCCAAGCATGGTAATGTGTCACTATGCACCGTATGAATTCATGATGGAAAAACCGGGCACACCGAAGAAAGGTATTCCGGTACCGTTATATAACCTTGTATATCATGACTGTCTCATCGAACCTTGGATGATGGATAAAGTAAGCGAAGACGAAGATTATATGTTATATGCTCTCTTAAATGGTGGAGCGCCATATATCATTCGCGATGGAGCATATCCGAATACAGACGGTTCTTTTGACGGCGGTGTGACATTCACATTAGAGGAACAGAGAGATAGATGCAAAGTAGTTTCTGACCTTCATGAGAAAGTTGCAAAATGCGAGCTTGTACATCATGAGCTCGTAGATGGAAACTACAACATTCAGAGAAGCGTATTCTCGGATGGAACAACAGTTACAGTAGATTTTGACAATCAGACATATGTGATTGAAGAAAGAAAGGGTGTTTAGAATGGATAAATGTATTACCGTTGCGATTGCAGGCTTGGGAAGCCGGGGAAAAGACGTATATGCACAGGCGCAGAAACAGTTTCCGGATAAGATGAAAATCGTTGCAGTTGCAGATATCGACCCGGAAAAAGTAGAAATCGCAGCGAAAGAGTTCGATATTCCGAAGGAAGCATGCTTCGCAAGCGCGGAGGAGATGTTAGAGCAGGATAAACTTGCAGACGTCATGTTCATCGCAACACAGGACAGACAGCATGTAGGTCATGCGATTCCGGCTCTGAGAAAAGGATATCACTTACTTCTTGAAAAGCCGATTTCACCGGTGCTTGAGGAGTGCAGAGAGCTCGTAAAGGTTGCAAAAGAATGTAACCGAAGAGTGGTTGTATGCCACGTGCTTCGTTACACACCAATCTACCAGAAAGTAAAAGAGATTCTGGACAGCGGGGCAATCGGAGATGTAGTATCCATTATGGCAGATGAGAACGTAGGATGGTGGCATATGGCACACAGCTTCGTTCGCGGTAACTGGAGAAATTCCAATGAGACAAGCCCGATGATTTTACAGAAATGCTGCCATGACATGGATTTATACTTATGGCTGGCAGGAAAGACATGTGAATCTCTCTCATCTTATGGCGATACCTACTTATTTAAAGAGGAAAAGGCTCCGGAAGGATGCGCTATGAGATGTACAGACTGTAAGGTAGAGAATTGTCCGTTCAATGCGGTAGACATCTACATTAACAGTGAGCTTCCTGGACTGAAAGGTGGACATAGAGATTGGCCGGCAAATGTGCTTGTACATGAGATGCCGACGGAAGAGAATATTACAGAAGCATTGAAAACAGGTCCTTACGGACGCTGCGTTTACCATTGCGATAACAACGTGGTAGACCATCAGGTTGTCAACTTAAATATGACGGACGGAACAACGATGAGCTTCACAATGTGTGGTTTCTCAGCAGGTATCTCAAGATATGCGAAGTTCCATGGAACAAAAGGGGAACTGATTGTCAACATGGATGTGAACAACTTCGATGCAAATGAGATTATCGTAAGAAAATTCGGACCTCACCTGGAAGAAATCAGTATCGACATTGCTTCTTTATCTGATGACTTCTCCGGTCATGGCGGTGGAGATACGAAGATGGTAGAAGAGTTCCTGGACGTATTAAGCGGCGAGAAAGAAGCAAGCCCTTATGTAACATCCCTGGAAGTGTCTATGGAAAGTCACTACTGTGCTCTTGCAGCCGAAGAGTCAAGAGTACGTGGCGGTCAGGTAGTAAAACTGGAAGACTACCGTTAACAATCAGTATGTAAGCCTTTCGGTAAGGCTTCATATATAAATTTGCTCACAATGCGAGTGAATGGCTTCAAATTCTAGCAAACAATAAAAGAAAAGGAGAGATGTGTTATGAAGAAGAATTTGAAAAGATTAGCAGCCCTCGGCCTTTGCGTGGCTATGGGTTCCACAATGCTTGTCGGATGCGGCGGCGGAAAAGAAGGAAAAAGTAAAGACGGTAAGGTAGAGCTCGTAATGAGTGTTTGGGATTCCGACCAGCAGCCAGTAATGGAAAAAATGGGTGAAGCTTACACAAAAGAACATCCAGACGTAACAATCAAGACACAGCTTACAACATGGACAGAGTACTGGACAAAATTGGAAGCAAGTGCAACAGGCGGAAGCGCACCGGACATCATCACAATGAACGTATTAAAAGTAGAAGAATACGCAGATGCTGGTATCTTAATGGACCTTACAGAAGCTGAGAAAAAATCTGACTTAAAAGTTCACGAAAACTTCCCGGCTCCACTTGTAGAAGGATACACAATTGATGGTAAATTATACGGTATTCCAAAAGACTTCGATACAAACGCTGTATTCTACAACAAAGAAATCTTTGACAAAGCAGGCGTAGCATATCCTCAGGAAGGATGGACATTTGAAGACTTCAGAAAAACTTGTGAAGATTTAAAAGCAGCAGGATTAGATGAGGGAGTATTCCCAACAGCAATCAACAGAAACTCAGGACAGACAACATACGATGCAGCAGTATTTGCTAACGATGGATATTTCTTAAGCGAAGGAAATGAAAAATCAGGTTGGGGAGAGCAGGCTACAATCGATGCAATCAAACCATGGCTTCAGCTTGTATTAGACGGACTTTCACCAACACTTCAGCAGATGTCTGATACAGACCCAGACTCTATGTTCCAGGGTGGACAGCTTGCAATGTACTTCTCAGGAAACTACATGATTCCTTCATACAACAAAACTCTTGAAGGAAAATACGGAATCGCAAAGAGACCTACATTTAACGGAAAAGATACAGATATTATCAACGGTTTAGCATTCTCTGTAAGCGCTAACACAAAACACCCAGAAGAAGCAACAGACTTTGCATTATGGTTAGGAAGCGAAGAAGCACAGAAAATCCAGGGAGAAGCTGGTGTATGTATCTCAGCAAGAAATGATTGCCAGCAGTACTTTGTAGATGCAAACGAAGGATTAAACTGTGAAATCTTCCTTGAGAACGTAAAAAATTCAGAATTACTTCCTCACTGTAAAGTAACAAGTGAGCTTGGAAGAGTTGAAAAAGAATACCTTGAGCCAGTATGGCAGGGAAAAGCAGACTTAACAGAAGCATGTAAGAAAATTGCGGAAGAGCAGAATGCAATTCTCGACAAAATGAACTCTAAATAGGTTTGAGATAAGGGTGATACAATGAGTAAGACAAACACAAAAGCAGTAAAGAAGAAGGCTACAAAGCGCCAGAAAAAAGATTGGATTGCTGGATATCTTTTTATTGCACCGGTTACAATTGGATTAGTTATATTTTATGTATTTCCATTCCTTCAGAACTTTTGGTTCAGTTTTAATGATGTAAATAAATTCAATGTGGCAGTCTTCAATGGTATTGAAAACTACAAACAGTTATTCCAGGAACCAGACTTATTATTAGCACTTAAGAATACATTCTTATATGCGATTGTAACAGTTCCAATCGGATTGATTTTATCATTGATTTTAGCATCATTGCTGAATTCCAAGATTAAAGGAAAAGGAATTTACAGAACAGTTTACTTCCTTCCATCTGTAACAATGGCAGCAGCTGTAGCACTTGTATGGAAATTAATTTTCAATGGAGACTATGGTATTTTAAATAGTTTCCTTTCCAAAATTGGAATTGAGGGTCAAAGTTGGCTCACGAATCCGCATACAGCGTTGTTCTGTGTAATGGTTGTTAGTATTTGGGGCAGTGTTGGATACAATATGATTATTCTTTTGGCAGGTATGCAGGGAGTATCAAAATCTTACTATGAGGCAGCAGAGATTGATGGAGCAAGTCCAATGCAGCGTTTCTTTAAGATTACAGTACCTCTTGTATCACCAACAATCTTCTTTGTATCCATTACAGGTTTAATTGGTGCATTCCAGGTGTTCGATAGTATCTATATGATGATTGACCCTGACAAGAACCCGGCATTCAATGCGGTAAAAACAGTGAACGTATTGTTCTACCAGAATGCGTTTATGTATGGTTATAAAGGATATGCAGCAGCTATCTCCATCTTCATGTTTGTAATTATTATGTTAATTACGGCTGTGCAGTTATGGGGACAGAAGAAATGGGTAAATTACGACTAGGAAAGGAGGAAATATTGTGAAAACAACAAGAGCTAAATCTCATATATTTATACATATTATTTTAATAGCCGGTATTGCGATTACTGTATTCCCGTTCCTATGGATGGTGTTTACATCATTTAAGACTTTACCGGAGTCTATGCAGATTCCGCCGACTATTTTGCCGGAAGCATTGAATTGGGAATCTTACAAATACGTATTTGATGTTCTTCCGTTTGGAACAGTATATACAAATACAATCGTTGTAACAATTCTTACTACATTATTCCAGGTTGCTTTCTGTACGATGGCAGCATACGGATTTGCAAGAATTGACTTTCCATTCAAGAATGCGATTTTTATTATACTTTTAGCAATCTTAATGGTACCGGGACAGATTTTCTTAATCCCACAGTACTTGATTATTCAGAACTTAGGACTTACAAATACATTGCCAGGTTTGTTCCTTCCAAACTTATTTAGTGCGTTTGGTACATTCCTCTTGAGACAGTTCTTCATGTCTCTTCCGAAGGAATTAGAGGAGGCAGCTTTACTTGACGGATGTAACAGATTCCAGATTTTCGGAAAGATTATGTTACCACTCGTTCAGCCAGGTATCGTTGCACTCGTAATCTTCACAGCGAAGTTTGCATGGAATGACTTTATGTGGCCGTTGATTGTAAATACTGACCCGGCTAAGATGACATTAGCTCCGGCATTGTCATTATTGAAAGGACAGTATGCGACAAACTATCCGGTTCAGATGGCAGGAGCCGTTATGGCGGTAATTCCGATGATTATTCTGTTCATCATCTTCCAGAAACAGTTCATCGAAGGTGTTGCACAGTCAGGTATCAAAGGCTAATACAGACCTAATATTTCAGAATTATCTGAAAATTAGGGGGGGGGCTCAGACCTCTCCCCCATTTTAATATAAGAAGTCCCTTTATTTTTGCATTGAGAGCTCTGATGGGGAGTTTTGAATGAAGAAATAAAGGAGGGGAATGAATGTGAGAAAGTTTTGTTCGATTGTAAAACTGACATTTCTTACAAACTTTGCATACATCAAAGCCTTTTGGCTGAACATTATCGGAACGGCAGTTTCTATCATCGTCTATTATTTTCTCTGGCAGTTTGTGTTCCGAGAGCAGGAAACCATCGCAGGATTTACGATGGCGCAGATGACGACGTATGTGATTCTGTCGCGCATCCTTTCTTCTCAGTTTTCTGGTGGAATCAATATGGAATTTGCAGACTGGATTTATGAGGGAACGATTGGTATGGAGCTTCTGCGTCCGGTTTCGCTGTTTTTCAATTTGTTTGCGAAGAGAATGGGAGAGTTTTTATTTTTTGTGTTATTCAAAGGTTTGCCGATTACGGTGATATGTATTCTTGTGATGGGTGGAAGCGCTCCGTTCGGAGCAGCACAATTCCTGCTTTTTGTTGTGAGTGTGTTGATTTCTATCGGGCTGATGTTTTTTATTGAATTTATGGTTGGGCTGTGTTCATTCTATACATTTAATATTCATGGACTTCGATTTATGAAGAGTTCTCTGCTTTCGATTTTATCAGGAGGAGTGGTGCCGATTTTCTTCTTCCCGGAGGCAATCGTGAAAGTTCTGGATTATATGCCGTTCGCAGGGATGGTGTCTGTCCCGGTACAGATTTATATGGGAAAATACGGAATGGCGGAGTCAGTAAAATATATCGTGCTTCAGATTGTCTGGTGTATCCTTCTTTTTGGATTTGCGAAATTTTTCTATGCAAAGAGCATCCGAAAAGTTGTCGTACAAGGAGGGTAGCCTATGAGAAGAGTATTGTATTATACCAGGGTGTGTAAGGCGTATCTTCGCATCGGTCTTGTAACGCTTGTGCAGTATCCGGCAGATACGGTGATTTGGATTCTATCCATGCTGCTTCGTGAGGCTTCCGGTTTCATCGGAATTCTTACCATCGCGAGTGTGGCAGGAGGACTGGGGAACTGGGGCATTTATGAAATCTGTATTCTGTTTTCTATCTGTGCGATTATTGAAGCAATTGGACAGGCTTTCTTAGACTGTGTATGGAGTATTTCCACGTCGATACGAAAAGGAAAGTTGGATGTCATTCTTGTAAGACCGGCATCCCCTTTCGTACAGCTTTTGGGACAGAGGGTTCATTTTCAGGCGGTGATTACGATGGTGATTTACATAGGGATTTTGGTATACTCTATGAACCGGTTCGGAATATCCGGAAATGTGGGAACTCTGTTATTCCTGTTGGAAACGATTCTCTGCGGGACGGTCATCAATACGGGACTGTACACGATATTTAACAGTTTGAATTTCTGGATTGTCAATGGAAATGATGTGGCAGAATTAGTGTTAACGTGCCGGGAATTTGCAAAATATCCTTTGAGCGTATTTCCGATGATGATTCGGACATTTTTTACTTATATGATTCCTTTCGGATTTATGGGATACTATCCGGTTGCATTTCTCACAGGGAAGACCGGCGTCTGGGTTGTCTGGGCGATGCCTTTGGCTGCATTCGGTGTGGCTTGTGTGGCAGGAATCATCTGGAGAATCGGGCTCAAGGGCTATAATAGTACGGGAACATAGAGGAGCGTAAAGATATGAGTCAGATAGAAGTAAAACATATTGTGAAAGAGTACCAGAGAAAGAAACACTATACGAATATGGGAAAAGCCTTTTCTACTATGTTCCGTCCGGAGTATGAGGTGAAACGGGCGGTAGACGATGTGAGTTTTTCGATTGAAAAGGGAGAATCTGTCGGTTATGTCGGACCGAATGGGAGTGGGAAGTCAACTACGATTAAGATGCTTTGCGGAATCTTGTGTCCGACGGAAGGAAGCATCCGGGTCAGAGGAATCGACCCGTTTAAGGAGAGGACAAAAAATAGCAAGAATATCGGCGTTGTATTCGGGAATCGTTCCGTACTCTGGTGGGACGTTCCGGTTATCGAATCCTACAAGGTGTTACAGCAGCTTTATGAGATACCGGAGAGGCAGTTTCAGGAGAATTTAGAGAAGTTTCAAGATATTATGGGGATTGACCCGCTTCTGTCCGTACCGGAACGGCAGCTTTCTCTTGGACAGAGAATGCGGTGTAATATTGCGGCGGCATTTCTTCACAATCCGGAGATTGTGTACTTGGATGAACCGACGATTGGTTTGGATTCAGAGTCGAAGGAAAGTATCAGAAAGTGTATTTTGGATATTAACGAAGAGGCAAAGACGACGTTTATTGTGACGAGTCATGACTTTCAGGATATCGAGACGTTATGCCGTAGGATTATGGTAATCAGTCAAGGCAATCTCGTGTTGGATGATATGATGGCAAATGTGCGTCAGGAATTTAATCAGGAGAAGAAAATACGGGTGGAAATGGCAGAAAACCCTTGGTTTCAAAATGAGACGTTCTCGCTTCCGGGGACAAAAGTAGTTCTTGCCACCCCGCATAGCCTTGTCGTGGAGTATGATGTGGCAAAGGCGCAGAGCATTTCTATTTTGCAGGAAGTGGCGAAGAGGACAGAAATTCAGGATGTGGAAATTAGTTCCAGGGATATTGAATCTATTATACAAGGAATTTTAAGAAAGGAAGGCAAATAAAAGCATGAAAGAAAGTAAGACAAGTTTCAAGCTGACAGGCGTGGAATCTGTAAAGGTATCAGAACAGAGCAACGTTGCAGATTTGATTTTTGAGGGAGGAGTGAAGGGAAGAATCACATTCCTCGAGGAAAATATTTTCCGGTATGATGTAGACCCATCGGGAGAATTTGCATCGTATGCCACACCGAGAGATGAGGCGCACACAGCAAAAATCCAGCAGAGGCCGGACGAGTCGGCTGAATATACGAAACCGGCGGTGCAGGCGTTCTGGAAAGACGATAATTTCTCTGTAATCTGTGGGGCAACATCTGTTACATGGGATAAGCATACAGGAAGAATGCTGGTATGCGTGCATGGAAGACCGGTAATGGAGGAAGTGAAGGCTCTTACCATTGAAGACGGTGAAACGGTACAGATTCTGAAAAAACAACCGGAAGAGAATTTCTATGGAGGCGGAACGCAGAACGGACGCTTCGTGCATACAGGGAAGAAGATTCAGATTGTAAATGAAAGCGCATGGATGGATGGCGGTGTTGCGTCACCAAACCCATTCTATTATACGACAAACGGATATGGTGTGCTTTATAATACATTTTCCGATGGAAGCTATGACTTTGGAGAGGAGAAAGGCGACTCTGTCAAAGTCGTACATAAGGAAAATAAACTGAGCGCTTATTATTTCGTGACAGAGAAGACTTGCGGCCGCGAAGTGGTACAAGACCTTCTGAAGGGATACTATCATGTGACGGGAAATCCGCTTCTTCTTCCGGAATATGGTTTCTATGAAGGACACTTAAATTGTTACAACCGCGATGCCTGGTCTGCAGAATCCGGTGACAAAGCATGGAATGTGAAGGGAAATGCGGCATATGACAGCGAAGGTGTGACACATTATGAGAGCGGTATGGCAACAGGATATCGTTTAAGTGAAGGTGCTCACTCCGAATCGTTAAATGGGGAAAAGCCATATGTAAGAACGGAGAATTATCCGGAATCTGTCGATACGCCGTACGAATATTCCGCAAGAGCCGTATTGGATGAATACGTGAAGCATGACATGCCGCTCGGATATTTCCTTCCGAACGATGGATATGGCGGAGGATACGGACAGAATGGTTACTATGTGCAGGGTGGAGTCAATGAAGACGGCACAAGTACACCGGAGCGTATCGAGGCGGTAGATGCGAATGTGGAAAACTTCGCAAAATTTACAAAATATGCGAATCAAAACGGTGTGGCATCCGGACTTTGGACAGAGAGTAACCTGGCGCCGGATTCCAATAATGAGACATACTGGCATCTGCTTCGTGATTTCCAGAAAGAAGTAACGACAGGCGGAGCGACTACTTTGAAAACAGACGTTGCCTGGGTTGGACCAGGATATTCTTTCCAGCTCAACGGCGTGAAGACAGCATACGATATCGTGACAACATCGGAAAACTTCCGTCCGAATATCATTTCTCTGGATGGATGGGCAGGCTCCCAGCGTTTCAACAGCGTTTGGAGCGGAGACCAGACCGGAGGAAACTGGGAATACATCCGTTTCCACATTCCGACTTATATCGGAAGCTCTCTGAGCGGTAATCCGAATATCGGAAGCGATATGGATGGTATTTTCGGAGGACGCCCTCTCATTGCGACTCGTGATTATCAGTGGAAATCTTTCACTCCACAGATGTTGAACATGGACGGATGGGGAACTTATATGAAGTCGCCGTTTACATTTGGAGACCCATATACGGGAATCAACCGTATGTATATGAAGATGAAAGCGCAGTTAATGCCATACATTTACACATGTGCGGCTTCCGCTTCCAACATTGATACAGGAAATCAGGACACAGGGCTTCCGATGGTGAGAGCGATGTTCTTGGAGTATCCGAAAGATGCGTATGCATACAGCAGACAGATGCAGTATCAGTTCATGCTTGGCAAGAGCATCCTTGTTGCTCCAATCTACTGTGATGTAGCCGGGGACGAGATGGGAAATGATGTGAGAAACTGCATTTATCTCCCGGATGAAAACGAGATTTGGATTGATTACTTAACCGGAGAAAAATATGCAGGCGGTCAGGTTCTGAATAACTTCAAGGCTCCGCTCTGGAAACTGCCGGTATTCGTGAAAAATGGTGCGATTCTTCCGATGTATGAGGAGAATAATACGCCGGATCATGTGGACAAAAAGAACCGAATCGTGGAATTCTGGCCATGTGAACATAGTGAATTCTGTGCATATGAAGATGATGGAAAATATATCAAGAACGAAACAGAAGAGGACGAAGCATATGGCGTTATCGACCATGTTTCCTATGGAGACTTTGTTTCTACTGTATATACTTCAGATGTCAAAGATGGTGTAGCTCTCCTGACAGCAGAGAAATCTTCCGGAACTTATGAAGGCTATGAACCGGAAAGAAATACGACATTTATCGTACACCTTTCTGAGAAACCATCCGCTGTTCAGGCGAAGAACGGAGAAACTGCGCTGACAATGCGTGAAGTGGAATCAAAAGAAGCATTTGATGTGGCTGTTCTGAATGAGGATGAGGCAGTATATTTCTACGATAAAGCGCCGAAGATTCACACTTACGCAACGGAAGAAGAGACAAAACTTCAGGAGATGACGGAAAATGTAACACAGTCTCCGAAGCTCTATGTGAAGCTTGCATCTGTGGACGCAGCAAAAGAAAGTCAGTCCGTAGAGATTCAAGGTTATGTGGATACGTTCGTTCGTCCTGCAGAGAAACTGAACGAATCACTTGCAGTTCCGACACTTTGCGTGCCGGAAGAGAAGAAGACGCCTGCAAGCTTGTGGCTTGAGTGGACAAGTGTGGAAGGAGCAGTTTCTTATGAAATGCTTGTAGACGGTAAGTTCTATACAATGGGAGACGCATTATCCTTCCTTCACGACGAGTTGGAATATGAATCTTCACACACATACTGTGTACGTGCAAGGAATGAGGAAGGATATTCAAACTGGAGTGAAGAGATGACGGTTGAGACACTTCTCGACCCATGGAGAAATGAAATCGGCGCTCTCGGTAAGGTTACATTTGAAGGAAATGATGAAGCCGGTGCATTGCGTTACGCGACAGACCATAGCTTCAAGGGAATGTTCTTCTGTGTAGACGATGTTGTAAAAGAACAGTATCCATTCATCTACGACTTCGGAGCAGTGTATGAACTTGATAAGTTCGAATACTATCCACGCGATAACTACGGAAGCGGTTCTGTTCAGAAGATGAACATTTACTCCAGCTTGGACGGTAAGAACTGGAAATTGGAGTGGAATGGTGCAGAAGCAGAAGACTGGACATACAATAAAGACTTGGAAGTAGAAGAGAATGCAAAAGTTGTGTCTCTCGATGGCGTAAGCGCACGTTACCTGAAACTCGTTGTTGTGAAATCTATCCGCCATTACTTCGCTGCGCATGAACTTCCGGTTTATAAGAAAGACGGAACGAAACCATTTGCAGTAGGAAGTACGAATAAGAATGAGAACGTCGCAGAAGGCGATTATACAAACATGAAGAACTATCTGGGAACTTCTTTGAAAGACGGCTCTAACTTTGTAGACCAGATTCAGAAACGTTGCGGAGACATCAATATGAACGGCATCTATGACGTTTATGATTACGCATACACCATGTTTAACTTAGATGGAGGAACAAAACAGACAGGCGTTGTGTCAGGAAGCATTTCTCTTGTGACAGATAAGGAAACAGTCAAGGCAGGAGAAATATTTACACTTGTGGTATCTGCAAAAGACGTGAAGAACCTGAATGCGTTTGGTAAAGTATTACATTACAACCCGTCTCACCTGGAATTCGTGTCTATCGAGCAGGGAGATGCGGTGAAGACGATGGAAAACTTAACGGTCAATAAACGTTATGAAGACAATACGGCATATGTCAACCTTGCGTTTGCAAATCGTGGAAACAAGAAGCTCTATCATGGCAACGACAACCTTGCAGCGCTTACAATGAAAGCGCTGGTGGATGTGAACCCGGCAGAAGAAATGGAATGTGAAGGAATCTGGTTAATTGGACCGGAATTTGACGTTGTAGATTAAGGAAACAAGAAAGTAGGAAGAGATAGAAGAGAATCTATCGATTCCTACTTTTCTTATTTTCATAGATTTTCAATTAGGTTTTTCGTTCGATTATCTGAAGTTTCTAATTCGGAATTGCATATTTTATGTGCTCATGTTATACTGACAAAACAAATCAAGATTTCTAAAATTCTTTTTTCTAAAGTATCTGTGACAGTCGTCACAATGAAAATCAGATTTGTAAATACATAAGGAAAGCCGGTGGTGCCATTGGGAGTAAAATGCTCTGATTTTGTTGCCTGAAAATGAATCATTTGTTAAAATAAAGGAGAAACATTATGAATGATTATCAATTGAATATGAAGTATAAAGACCGTTTATTCCGCCTTATTTTCCATGATAAGAAGGAGTTATTGGAACTATATAATGCGGTCAACGAAAGCCACTATACGAATCCGGATGCGTTGGAGATTACGACTATCGAAGATGTAGTGTATATGGGGATGCGGAACGACTTGTCGTTTATTATTGGGGATGAAATGAGCCTCTATGAACACCAAAGTACTTTTAGTCCGAATCTTCCTCTGCGTGGATTGTTCTATTTTTCTTCGGTGTATCGAGCCTATATTGAGCCGGTGAAGAAGAAGCTATACTTAGACTCTGCGTTATTTGTCCCATTCCCACAGTATATTGTGTTTTATAATGGAATGGAAAAACAGCCGGAACGGCAGGAATTGAAATTGAGCAGCCTTTTTATCGGAAATGGGAAAGGGAAAACACCGTCATTGGAATGTACGGCGCTTGTGCTGAATGTAAACTATGGACACAATAAAGAATTGATGGAACGGTGCAAGACGTTAAAGGAGTATGCTCAGTTTGTCGCAATCGTCCGAAGAAATCTAGCAGAGGGAACGGATAAGAGAGAGGCAGTCGAGCAATCGGTCGACGAATGCATTCGGAATGATATTCTGGCGAAGATACTTCGTAAGAATCGGGGTGAGGTTGTGGACAGCATTTTAACAGAATGGGATGAAGATGAATTCCGAGAGTTTCTGAAAGAGGAATACTGGAAAAAAGGTCATGAGGCTGGAGAAGAACGCGGTGAAGAGCGTGGAAAGATTATTAGAACCGTTGAGATGTGTCAGGAATTTCAAGTGTCGAAAGAAGATACATTGCAGAAAGTCAAAAAGGACTTTTCCTTAGATGAGGAGAAAGCGAGCGAATATTTAGAAAAATACTGGAAATAAGAGGAAGGAATTCATACAAGCAGTTGTGTGAGACGTTAAAGGAGTACGCTCAGTTTGTCGCAATTGTCCGTAGAAATCTGACAGAGGGAACTGACAAGAGAAAGATTTTGCATTGGAAGAAGAGGAAGCAAAACGATATGTAGAAGAATACGAGAAGTAAGAGAAGAGGAGAATTTTCCTGTGATAGGAAAATTCTCCTAAAGTTTTGTAGATTCTTATTCGACATATTCTGGAACAGGTTCTTGTTCCGGTTCGTATTTTTTGAAAATACGGTCAAAAATGATACAGGCTGTTAATGCTACGACTGAGAAACCACAGATGGTTGCAACTGCAATGACTAATGTAAGCATTTGCACATTTAATGTTGCTAAGAAGAAAATCAAACTATACATTGCAACAAGTAAAATGCTGAATGGCAGGTGTCCGATAGTCATAAAAAGAGAATTCTTGATTGCCTGTCGAATTGTACATTTAAAATGCGCGATAATCGGAAATATGTAGATAAACATACTAAATAATACAACGCTTACGGAACCTAATGCAATTTTAACGCAAGTGAAGAGAGGGCTATCTACAGAATTTAAAATTGTATAATCTACATTAATAAAAATGAAAAGAATCACAGAGATAATCCAAAGTACGGTTCCCTGTTTAAAGTTTTGGCGGAAGGCTTTCCAAAATCCTTGCCACATATAAGATTCTTGTCCTCGCACAATTTTCAGGCAGACAGCGTGCAGAGCGCTGATGGAAGCGCCAATTGTGACAATCGGAATACATGATAGCATAAAAATTAAGTTCAGAATAATTAAATCAGAGACTCGAAATAGAAATTGCATAAAAGGATTATCGAGATTAAATAAACGGTTCATAGTGTGTCCTTCCTAATTCTTTATATTTTCTTTATTGTAAATACTCATTGACTTCTATTATAATAAGAGAAGTAGTGAAAAGCAATGAATGAAAGAGACTTCATAAAAATTTTATCAACGGGAGATACAGCACATGAGAGAAAAAATGAAGGGAATGACTCTGATACAGAAGATAGATTACTTATGGACCTATTACAAGATATGGCTGCTCGTTCCGGTCGGAATCGGGTTCGTCATTTATATGGGATGCTCGATATACAGGGCTCAGACAGAAAACGTGCTTGTAAACGCAGTTGTGGTTGGTTCAACGTTGCAGGATACAGAAGATGTGAGCCGGGATGTGAAGAAATATATGGGAAAAGACGGAAAACATGATGTTGTCACTTTACAGACCAACATTCCGGATGATAACCTGGGACAGGCTTCGACCGTTGCGTTGTCAACGATTGTAGGTGCCAGAACAGTAGATGTTATGATATGTCCGAAGAATGTATATGAACATTTTAGCGGTCAGCAGGCAGGCTCGATTCCGATGAAGGATATGTTGGGCGATAAATTCACGCAATATGGAGATATTGTGCAGGAAGATGCGGTAGTTGTGTCGGATTCACAATTCATGAAAGACACGCTTGGAATTCCGTATGAAGAGGTTTATATGTTTGTTGTGGCGAATGCACCACACAGAAAGGGAGCAGCTCAATTTGTACAATATGTTTTGGACAATCTGTAAAGAAAAGCAGATTGTGCAAACATATAATTTAATCTCATAAAGATTTTTCTTTAGAAATAGTATAAAATGAAGCTAAGAAAAGGTCATAAAAGTATGAAAATGGAGGAATAAGTTATGAATAAGCCAGTACTTGTAATTATGGCAGCAGGAATGGGAAGCCGTTACGGCGGACTGAAACAGATTGACCCGGTAGATGAGCAGGGACACATTATCATGGATTTTTCAATCTTTGATGCAAAAAGAGCAGGATTTGAAAAAGTTGTTTTCATCATTAAGCGTGAAAATGAAGCAGATTTTAAAGAAGCAGTTGGAAATCGTATGGAGAAAATCATGGATGTAGAGTATGCATTCCAGGATATGAACAACATTCCGGAAGGATTTTCTGTGCCGGAAGGTCGTGTGAAGCCATGGGGAACTGCACATGCCGTTTTGAGTGCGATTGATTGTATTGACGGTCCGTTTGCGGTAATCAATGCAGATGACTATTATGGAAGAGATGCATTTGAGACGATTTATAACTATCTTTCTACACATGAAGATGACGACAAGTACCGCTACACAATGGTAGGATATGAGTTGAGAAATACAGTGACAGATAACGGACATGTAGCGCGCGGTATCTGTGATATCAATGAAAACGGAGAATTAGTATCCATTCACGAGAGAACAAAGATTGAGAAAAAAGAGGATGGAATCGCTTTCACAGAAGACGATGGACAGACATGGACATATGTTCCGGGAGAGACACTCGTTTCTATGAATATGTGGGGATTCACAAGAAGCATTCTGGAAGAAATCAAAGCAGGTTTCCCGGCGTTCCTTGAAAAAGGATTAAAAGAGAATCCGATGAAATGCGAATACTTCCTTCCGACAGTTGTCAGTGACTTGAAAGAAGCGGGGAAAGCAGAAGTTACAGTTCTTTCTTCCAAAGACAAATGGTATGGAGTTACATATAAAGAGGACAAGCCGGTTGTAGTAGCCGCAATGAAAGCAATGAAAGAAGCAGGGGTATATCCTGAAAACTTATGGGGTGACAAATAATGGGAAAATCATTACAGAGATTAAAAGATGAAGCAATTGCAAATTTCCGCTACGACGGAGTATTAATTGACGAGAGACCATACGGAAGCGGACATATCAATGACACATTCCTTTTAACATTTGATATTTCAGGAATGGGAACAATCCGCGTGATTTTACAGAGAATGAATGACAGCATTTTCAAAGAGCCGGAGAAGTTAATGGAGAACGTACTTGGAGTGACTTCCTACCTTCGTAAAATCATCATTGAGAATGGAGGAGACCCGGAACGCGAGACATTGAATGTTATCCGTACGGTTGCAAACAGACCATATTTTGTGGACTCTGAAGGCGGATACTGGAGGTCATACAAATTCATCGAAGGAGCAACATGCTATGACCAGGTAGAATCTCCGGAAGATTTCTATCAAAGCGCAGTTTCTTTTGGTAATTTCCAGAGACTGCTTGCCGAATATCCGGCAGAGACTCTTCACGAGACAATTGAAGGATTCCATGATACAAAGGCAAGATTTGAGACGTTCAAAAAAGCAGTAGAAGCAGATGCCTGCGGACGTGCGGCTTCTGTTCAGAAAGAGATTCAGTTCGTTCTGGACCATGAAGACGTTGCCAATGTATTTGGAGATATGTTAGCAAAAGGTGAAATTCCGCTTCGTGTAACACATAACGACACAAAGCTTAATAATATCATGATTGACGATAAGACAAGAAAAGGAATCTGTGTTATCGACCTTGACACAGTCATGCCTGGACTTGCGATGAATGATTTCGGTGATTCTATTCGTTTCGGAGCAAGTACTGCAGCAGAAGATGAGCAGGATTTAAGCAAAGTATCCTGCGATATGGACTTATTCGATATTTACGCAAAAGGATTTATCGAAGGCTGCGGAGGAAAACTGACAGACAAGGAAATTGAGCTTCTTCCAATGGGAGCGAAGGTTATGACATTCGAATGCGGAATGCGCTTCCTGACAGATTATCTGGAAGGTGACCACTACTTCAAGATTCACAGAGAAGGTCACAATCTGGACCGTTGTCGTACACAGTTCAAACTTGTGGAAGACATGGAAGCAAAATGGGATACAATGCAGGAGATTATTAAGAAATACGCTTAATAATCAGTTGATGACAGGAGGGAATGAATATGACAATTTTAGTAACAGGCGGAGCAGGTTATATCGGAAGCCACACATGTATCGAATTAATCAATGCAGGCTATGATGTAGTCGTTCTTGATAATTTATGTAATTCAAGCAAAGAGTCATTAAAAAGAGTAGAAAAGATTGTTGGAAAACCAATCAAATTCTATGAAGCAGATATCCGCGATGAGGAGGCTTTAAATGAAATCTTTGCAAAAGAAAGTATTGACGCTGTCATTCATTTTGCAGGACTTAAGGCAGTCGGAGAGTCCGTAGCAAAACCGATGGAGTATTACGATAATAATATTACAGGAACATTGGTATTATGCAGAGCAATGAGAACTGCGGGTGTGAAAAATATCATTTTCAGCTCTTCTGCAACAGTATATGGAGACCCGGCATTTATTCCGATTACAGAAGAATGTCCAAAGGGACAGTGTACAAATCCATATGGCTGGACAAAGTCTATGTTAGAGCAGATTTTGACAGATATTCATACAGCAGACCCGGAATGGAATGTCGTACTTCTTCGTTACTTCAACCCGGTTGGAGCGCATAAGAGTGGAACAATCGGTGAAGACCCGAAGGGAATTCCGAACAACTTAATGCCATACATTTCACAGGTAGCAGTTGGAAAATTAGAGTGCCTCGGAGTATTTGGCGACGATTATGACACACCGGACGGAACAGGAGTGCGTGACTATATCCATGTAGTAGACCTTGCAGTCGGACATGTAAAAGCGCTCAAGAAGATTGAAGATAAGTCAGGTGTCAGCATTTACAATCTCGGAACAGGAAACGGATATTCCGTACTTGATATGGCAAAAGCTTTTGGCAAAGCATGCGGAAAGGAAATTAAGTACGAGATTAAGCCAAGAAGACCTGGCGATATTGCAACATGCTATGCAGACCCGACAAAGGCGAAAGAAGAACTTGGCTGGGTAGCAGAAAGAGGATTGGAAGAGATGTGTGAAGACTCTTGGAGATGGCAGTCTAACAATCCGAACGGATATGAAGAATAATTTCATGTAAAACATAGAAAAACAGCGCATTCTGGAAGAGATGATGCAGTCATGCTTCCGGGTGCGCTGTTTTCTATCCTGCCTCTGCATGATTGAAACGTTCGTTTGTGCCTTTTCATATTTCACAAATAGTGGTATAATATGATATCAAGTCGATTTTTTTATGTAGAGGAAAATGCTATGGAGAAAGATATCAAATTTAAAGGGCAGCTGCGGATGTATATGCAATGGCCGGTGATCTTGCTTCCATTATTGATTGTGGTGGATATTTGGATTTACACAGTCGATAAGAATGCAGGATTGATTTTGAGCGCATTTATTTTAGCATATGGCGTGCTCGCAGGGATTATGTATTCCAGAAATAAGGAGAAGATTCTGGCAGAACTCGTGGAGTTTGCCGCGCAATATGGGGCGATTCAGAATGTGATTCTGAAGGAACTTACCGCGCCGTATCTGCTTGTACTTGAGAACGGAAGAATCGTGTGGATGAACGATAGTTTCATGCATCTGGTAGAAGACAAGGAGCTGAAGTATCTGAATCATTATATTTCGGATTTGGAGGGTGTGAGCCTGAAGCTCGCGGAAGGGGAAACGATGACCCGGGAAGTGAGACTGGAAGGAAGAGATTACAAGGTGGAATTTTCCAGAGTTCCGGCAGATGCTTTGAATAACGACGAGGCGCTGATTCAGTTCCCAAGCGGGAAGGAATATTTTATTGCCGCATATTTTCAGGATATTACGGAACTGAAGAAATACATTCAGGAAAGTGATGAGCAGAAGCTCGTTGCGGGATTGATTTACATTGACAATTATGACGAGATTATGGAAAGTGTCGAAGAGGTACGCCAATCTCTTCTCGTCGCGCTGATTGACCGTAAGATTAACCAGTACATTTCGAACGTGGACGGTCTGGCGAAGAAGATGGAGAAAGACAAATATTTCATCGTATTCAAGAAGAAATATTTTGAGAAAATGAAGGCGGACAGGTTTTCGGTACTTGAGGATGTCAAGACTGTGAATATCGGAAATGAAGTGCCGGCTACTTTGAGTATCGGTCTTGGAATGAGTAATGATACATATATTCAGAGTTATAACTATGCGCGCGTGTCTATCGACCTTGCCTTGGCAAGAGGTGGAGACCAGGCGATTATCAAGACGGCGAATGGAATTGATTACTATGGTGGAAAACGCGACCAGACATCGAGAAATACAAGGGTCAAGGCGAGAGTTAAGGCTGAGGCCATCCGGGAGTTTATTGCGGTGAAGGACCGCGTGCTGATTATGGGACATAAGATAGGAGACGCCGATTCTTTTGGCGCAGCCATGGGTATTTACCGGGCGGCGGTGGAGATGAAGAAAGAGGCGCATATTGTCTTGAATGATATTACAGCGGCAATTCGCCCATTGTATGAAGTGTTTCAAAAGAATCCGGCGTATCCGGATGACTTGTTCCTATCGTCCAAGAATGTATTGGAGTATGCGGGCAAGAATGCGATGGTTGTTGTTGTGGACACGAATAAGCCGGAGATGACGGAGTGCCAGGAACTCTTAAAACGTACAGAGACGATAGTTGTCTTAGACCATCACCGGCAAGGAAGCGAAGTGATTGAAGGGGCGGTTCTTTCCTACATCGAGCCGTATGCATCCTCAACTTCCGAGATGGTTGCGGAGCTTCTTCAATACATTGTGGATGATGTGAGACTCCCGGGACTCGAGGCAAGTAGCTTGTATGCTGGAATCATGGTCGATACGAATAACTTTATGAACCGCGCAGGAGTCCGTACCTTTGAGGCGGCGGCATTCTTGAGACGAAGCGGAGCGGATATTACGTTTGTAAGGAAGCTGTTCCGCGAGGATATGGAGACGTATCGGGCGAAGGCGCAGATTATCAGCAGCGCCGAAGTATTCCGCGATATTTATGCGATTGCAGTGGGAGAGAATATGAGAGTTGACAGTCCGACGCTTGTCGGGGCACAGGCTGCTAATGAACTTCTGGATATCGGAAATGTGAAGGCTTCCTTCGTATTTACAAAATATAATGGAAAGATTTATGTCAGCGCCCGAGCCATTGACGAAGTTAACGTGCAGATTATTATGGAGCGTGTTGGCGGTGGAGGGCATATCAATACTGCCGGAGCCCAATTTGCACATACAGATATGCAAAAAGCAATCGAAATCTTAAAAGAAACGATTAATGTTATGATAGAAGAAGGAGATATATAAGATGAAAGTTATTTTATTAGAAGACGTGAAAGCGCTTGGTAAAAAAGGTCAGATTGTCAATATCAATGATGGATATGCGAGAAACTTTGTACTGCCGAAGAAACTTGGTGTAGAAGCGACTGCAAAGAATCTGAATGATTTGAAGCTTCAGAATGCGAACAAAGAGAAGCTTGCGCAGGAGGCGTTGGATGCGGCAAAAGAACTGGCTCAGAAGTTGGAGGCAGGAAAAGTTGTTTTGACGATTAAGACGGGGGAAGGCGGAAAAGTATTCGGTTCCGTTTCTTCTAAGGAAATCGCGACAGAAGTAAAGAATCAGATGGGTTATGAGATTGATAAGAAAAAGATTCAGCTGAAAGATGCCATTAAGACACTTGGTACACACACTGTTCCGGTAAAACTTCATCAGAAAGTAACAGCGGAACTGAAAGTGGTTGTGACAGAAGGCTAGGAGGAACTTTTTCATGGATGAGGCGCTCATTAAGAGGGTGCTGCCTCATAGTATCGAGGCAGAACAATCGGTAGTCGGCGCGATGCTGATGGACAAGGACGCCATCATGACGGCGGCAGAGATTGTAAGTGGAGAAGACTTTTATCAAACAGCATATGGTGTGATTTTTGATGCCATTGTGGAGCTCTTTAACGAGGGAAAACCGGTGGATTTGGTTACGCTTCAGGAGAGATTGAAGGAAAAGGACGTTCCGGCGGAGATTGCCAGCCTGGAATTTGTAAGAGACCTTGTAACCGCGGTTCCTACATCGGCAAATATCAAATATTATGCGGATATTGTAGCGGACAAGTCCATGATGCGGCGTTTGATTAAATTGAACGAAGAGATTGCCAATACGTGTTATCTTGCAAAAGAACCGTTAGAGGGGATTTTGGAGATGACAGAGAAGAAGGTCTTTGAACTTGTACAGAGAAGGAATAACGGAGATTTCGTGCCAATCAGACAGGTCGTGCTTAACGCGCTTGAGAAGATTGAGATGGCGTCGAAGACGAAAGGAACGGTAACGGGAATCCCGACCGGATTTTTGGACTTGGATTATAAGACATCCGGCCTTCAGCCTTCGGATTTGATTCTCGTAGCGGCAAGACCTTCTATGGGAAAGACGGCGTTTGTACTGAATATTGCACAGCATGTGGCGTTTAAGGCGAATAAGGCGGTTGCCATTTTCAGTCTGGAGATGTCGAAAGAGCAGTTAGTCAACCGTCTCTTTTCTTTGGAATCTCAGGTGGATGCACAGCTTCTCAGAACCGGAAATCTCAAAGATGCAGACTGGGAAAAGCTGATTGAAGGTGCAGGTGTCATCGGCAAATCGAATTTGATTATCGACGACACGCCGGGAATTTCTATCTCAGAACTTCGCTCAAAATGCAGGAAATTTAAGCTGGAACAGGGGTTGGATATGATTATTATCGATTACCTTCAGTTGATGACAGGAAGAGTCGGAGGAAGAAGCGAGTCGAGACAGCAGGAGATTTCAGAGATTTCCCGTTCTTTAAAAGGGCTTGCCAGGGAATTGAACGTTCCGGTTATCGCGCTCTCCCAGTTGAGTCGTGCGGTAGAGCAAAGACCGGACCACAGACCGATGATGTCGGACCTTCGAGAGTCCGGAGCGATTGAGCAGGATGCGGACGTGGTCATGTTTATTTATCGAGACGATTATTATAACAAAGATACAGAGATGAAAAACGTAGCGGAAATCATCATTGCAAAACAGAGAAACGGTCCGATTGGTACAGTGAATCTGACATGGCTTCCAAACTACACAAAATTTGCAAATTATACAAAAGACGTATCATAAAAAAAGCGTTGCTTAATAGGCGAAATTCACCTATTAAGCAACGCTTTTCTATTACATAGGAAGTCCTTTGGAATCCTATGTAATAAAAAATACACTTTGTGTGGAAATGAGCAGCTCGCGGAAAGAAAATGAGCCGTTAACGGCACCGCTCGCGCGCGGAGAATCTCACAGGCGAGATTCTTTTCTATTTAGATATATTCTGTAACGCCCAGTAATCTGCGGAACTTTCGGGAGGGAGATTTGGCTGCCTCTCTGCGGAAATTCTGTTGCTGCCGTATGTAGGCGTCCAGCCTTCGAAAACGTTCTTCTTCATGTCGTTCTTTTTCCCGGAGAAGGTCATCCATCTCTTTGACGACGGCTTCGCTGACGTTTTTTGAAACGCTTTTTTCCAAGACCTTATTATTTTCTTCGATAATATTTTGCAGGACGTGACCGAGTAAGGATTGTACCTGCTCGAGTTTTTCATCGTGGTTTGTCTCGGTGTCTACTACAACCTCCGGTTTGGCGACTGTCAGCGCAGATTTCTTTTCTTTTAGACGGAGCATATCCGGAATCAGTTCTTTCAAATCCTTTAGAAACATTCCTTGTTCTTTCAGTTCTTTGATGCAGCGGAAAAGCTGCAGATTCTCTTCGGTATAATAACGGTGTCCCATTTCGGTACGGCCAATCGGAAGTTCCAGTTCCTCTTCCCAGTAGCGGAGAACGTGGGTTTCCACATTCACACGTTTTGCGGCCTCCGAAATCATGTAACGGACTTCGCCCATATTATCGCCTCCTCATATTGCTTTGCTTCTATGTACATGTCTGTTCTGCATGTGTATTTCACACATCTTCATCATAACATAAAATGCATGATAGGCTATCAATTATCGGCCGCAAATTCCGACAAGAAAGTCTGGAACTCTTATGACAGAAAAAAAGAGAACCCGCATCTGCGAATTCTCTTTTTACGTGAACACTTTTGTACTCTATAATTATTGAGCAGAGATAGCACCTGTTGGGCACTGTGCTGCACAAGCTCCACAGTCTACACAAGCGTCAGCGTCGATTTCGTAGTGGTCAGCTCCCTGAGAGATTGCTCCAACTGGACATTCAGCTTCGCAAGCTCCACAGCTTACACATTCATCACTAATTACGTGTGCCATAGTATGTATCCTCCTTTGTATTCGGTATAAACCGGTGATGACTCTATTTTAATACAAATTGCGATAAGATACAAGCAAAAATATGTTTTGGGTTCAGTACATAGGTTAGAAATTTTTTCCTTGTAGGAGAAAACCGGAGGGTGAAAAACGAAAAATTAAGAAAATATTTATTCTTTTTTCTTGAAATTGGTGTATGATATACGTTGTTAATAAAAGAGCGTATTGAGGAGTATATACATGATGAAGAAAAGAAAAATACAGATTCTATTGAGTGCCGTTTGTATCGCAGCGCTGTTAGGCGGATGTACTACGACAAAAGAACCGGCCAAGAAACCGGTATCGAATTCCAGTGAGAAGAAGGAAGACCCGAAACAGGGGAATCTGGATGCGCTGAATCCGACAGCATACAGTGATGTTTCCGGAATTCCGCTAGAACCGGGTTCTTATATTTCAATTATTGGGAAGAATAACGGAAGTGAATTCTGGAAGGAAGTAGAAGCAGGTGCGAAGAAAGCGGAGTCAGATTTCAACAAGGCGCTTGGCTATAAGGGAGAAGATAAAATCAAGGTGAATTTCAGCGGTCCTTCCAAAGGAGAAAATGTAGAAGAACAGATTAATATTCTGGATGAAGAATTGGCGAGAAACCCGGTGGCGCTTGGAATGGCGATTATCGATTCCGGAGCATGTGAAGTGCAGTTTGACCTGGCGGCAGAGAATGGAATCCCGATTATTGCATTTGACTCCGGAAGCGATTATAAGGATATTCAGGCGATGAGTTCGGCGAACAATCAGGAGATTGGAAAGACGGCGGCGATGAAGTTAGCCAATATGATTGGAGACAGCGGACAGGTTGCAGTCTTTGTACATGATAAAGCATCGACAAGTGCGATGTTGCGTGAAGAAGCATTTTTGAATGAGCTAAAAACAAGTTATCCGGATATTACAACGCCAATCATTTACCATTTAGATGATATGGAAGAGGTGGCGAAGACCATCGCAGAAGAGAAGAATGCGGCAAAAAAAGAAGACGAGAAGGAAATCCTAGCAGAAGAGCTGACACAGACGGATGTGATTCAGTATTTGTTGGAGAAGAACCCGGATATCAAGGGGTGTTATGCCAGCAATGTGAATGCTTCACAGGAACTTTTGAAAGCATTGGAGGAGATGGATAAAGACTTCCCAATCGTTGCTGTGGACGGTGGAAAAGAGCAGATGAAGGCATTGGAAGAAGAAAGGATAGACGGCTTGATTGTACAGAATCCATATGGGATGGGATATGCGGCTGTCGTATCTGCAGCCCGCGCAGCACTTGGATTAGGAAATGAAGCGTTTATTGATACCGGATTCATCTGGGTGACAAAAGATAATATGAAGGACAAGACAATATCCAGGATGTTGTATTAGAGAAAAACGATTGCGTTTTGAAGAGATTCAAAGTGCAATCGTTTTTTTGTGAAATCATATGTTTTATCTGGATGCGGGAAGAGAGAAGATAAACTCGCTTCCTACGCCTTCTGTGCTTACGACATTGATATTTTCTCCATGTGCTTTCATGATTTCTTTTACAATGGCGAGTCCGAGACCGGTTCCTTTTTTATCTTTTCCGCGGGATAAATCTGTCTTGTAAAATCGTTCCCATATTTGATTCAGACTTTTTTTCGGGATTCCGATTCCAGAATCTTTTACCGAGACAAATACTTTGCCGGACCGTTCCGTTGTCTCAATGCTGATGTTGGAATCGGCATGACTGAACTTAATTGCATTGTCCAGAAGGTTATAGAGTACTTGCTGGATTTTCCGTTTGTCTGCATATACCATCAGTATTTTGGAAGCAAAAATCAGTTCGATGGATATTTTCTTTGTTGTGCATGTACCCTCAAAGGAAGCGGCTGTGTTGCGGATAGCTTCATGAATATCGAAATTGCTTTTATCCAGAAGAAGTTCCTTTGTGTCAAATTCATTCAGCGTCAGGAGGTCTTGGGTAAGGTCGGTCAGACGCTCGGTTTCAAATAAAATAATCTTCAAATATTTCTCATACAGTTCCACCGGAATCGTACCGTCTGCCATTGCGTTGACATACCCTTTGATGGAAGTGAGAGGAGAACGAAAATCATGAGAGACATTGGCGATGAATTTCTTCTCATAGTCGTTCATATCCCGTATCTGGCTGGACATGTAATTCAAAGAAGCGGAGAGGTATCCAATCTCATCTTCCGTATTCACCTGAATCTCATGCTCCAGATTCCCGGAGGCGTATTGCTTGGCGGCTTCCGTAATCTTTCGAAGCGGACGATACACGAAAAAGTGTATTCCGAGAAGGATAGAGAAAGACAGGAAGTAAATGACAAGGAATATAATATACAGGAGCTTCAGAATATCATGCCGCTCTTCCAGAATGGATTCATACGGCTTATGAATGAGCAGATATCCTCTTGTGATGAAACCTTCTGTTACCGGGGCAATTACCGTGATCACTTTCTCTGGAAAATATTCATGATAATTGCCGAGAAGATATTGGGAATTTCCTGCTTCAGCCGGATTGAAGTGCTCGATATTCTCAGGGTCCGGACTGGATGAGGTACGTCTGGAGTTACAGAGGACATTTCCCTCTGCATCTGTAAACCAGATGTCGGAATTCAAATGTGTCCTCATGCCGTTTAATTGTATCTGTACGTCGGAGGCATGGATGCTTTTCGTAAAATATCCGGGCAGATATTCACATGCAATCAGATTCGCTTCCCGGTAGAGTTCTGCTCCCGCACTTTTCTCTCCGTGTGTGGTAATCAGTTCGGAGCCTAACGTTGCGATGGTGAAAATGCTGAGGAAACCGAAGGCAATGTAAATAAATGCAAATTTTAAATAGAGTGTACTCCGCATGTTACTTTACCTCGAATTTATATCCGATGCCCCAAACGGTACTTAAACGCCATGTTGGATGGTCTTTAATCTTTTCCCGGAGACGTTTGATATGAACATCTACTGTACGGGTATCTCCGACATATTCATAGCCCCAAATCTGATCTAGAAGCTGCTCTCTTGTAAATACTTGATTTGGCGAGGAGGCAAGGAAGTAGAGAAGCTCCAGTTCTTTTGGCGGCATCTCGACCGGCGTACCATCAACACTAACGGAATAATTGGTTAGGCTGATCTCGATACCAGGATAAGAGACATATTTGCCTTTATCCATAGAAGAAAGGTCTGGCTTTGCAGGTTGATAGCGACGAAGAACTGCCCGAACACGGGCAACCATTTCCTTCGGATCAAAAGGTTTTAAAATATAGTCATCTGCGCCGAGTTCCAAGCCGAGTACTTTATCAAATACTTCTCCTTTGGCGGAAAGCATGATGATTGGCGTGTTGGATTTGGCACGGATTTCCCGACAAACTTGATAGCCATCAATTCCGGGTAGCATCAAGTCCAGAAGAATGAGATTCGGATGATACGTATCAAAAGCAGTTAAAGCATCTTCTCCATCATACACTATCATTGTATCAAAGCATTCTTTTGTAAGATAAAGAGAGATGAGTTCAGCAATATTTTCATCATCATCTACAATTAGAATTTTCTGTTTTGTTACCATAGGCTCCTCCTTATTTAAACTCTACAATAGTTACACCGGCATCGCCTTCTCCGAAAGCTCCAAGTCGATAGGACTTGACATGCTTTTGACGCTTTAAGTAATTGTGTACGCCTTGGCGAAGAGCTCCTGTTCCTTTGCCGTGAACGATGCGAACAGGACTTAAGTGCGCGAGATAGGCATCATCTAAATATTTATCCAGTTCTGCAACAGCTTCATCTACAGTTTTACCAAGTAAATTAATCTCAGGACTTATGTTCATGGATTTTCCCATTTTCATTTTGCCACTTGATGTACGACGCATTTGCTTCGCGGTGATTGTCGTAGGTTCTTCGATAATCTCAAGGTCAGAAATATTGACTTGTGAACGGAGAATTCCCATCTGTACGAAAAGATTGCCTTTGCTATCCGGTAGAGAACTGACAGTTCCTGTCAAATTCATACTTAATACTTTTACAGACTCGCCAAGTTTAAAATCACTTGGTTTATAAGTTTTTTTCGGTTTTTGAACTTCGATTTTGGAACCGTTTTGTGTTTTGGCAAGCTGCTTACGAATTCGTTCTCTTTCCCGTTCCATATCTGCAGCGGAGATATTTTCTTTACCGAATTTACGGAAATTTTTCATAGTTTCATCTGCGAATTCTTTTGCTTCCCTTAAAATGGTATTGGCTTTTTCATTTGCTTCTTTTATGATACGTTCTTTTTGTTCGTCTAAACGAAGTTGTTTTTTCTCGAAATTTTGTTTTAATTGTTCGATTTCACGTTTGTAAGAAGCAATTTCTTCTCTTTCTTTTTCGATGGTGCGTCTACTGTCTTCCAAATCTGTTAAGAGATCTTCAAAGGATTCATCATGTTCTGAAAGTTGTTCTTTTGCCTTCTCAATGATGTAGTCTGGGAGTCCGAGTTTACTGGAAATAGCAAAAGCATTACTTTTTCCGGGAACACCAAGAAGTAAACGGTAAGTTGGACGTAAAGTTTCTACATCGAATTCGCAACAGGCGTTCTCTACACCGGGTTCTGATAATGCGAATACTTTTAACTCGCTGTAATGAGTGGTTGCCATTGTGCGAATTCCCTGCTCATGGAGATAAGAAAGAATGGCAATGGCAAGAGCAGCGCCCTCTGTTGGGTCTGTTCCCGCGCCCAATTCATCAAAAAGAACAAGGGAATGTTCGTTCACATCTTTTAAGAAAGAAACAATATTTGTCATATGAGAAGAGAAAGTACTTAAACTTTGTTCGATACTCTGCTCATCTCCAATATCTGCGAATACATTTTCAAAAATAGCAAGCTCAGAACGATCCAAGGCCGGAATGTGTAAGCCTGCTTGCCCCATGAGTGTGAAAAGTCCAACCGTTTTTAAAGAAACCGTTTTTCCACCGGTATTTGGGCCGGTAACAATCAATAAATCAAAATCGCCACCCAAGGTTAAAGTAATCGGAACCACTTTTTTCTTATCTAAAAGAGGGTGTCGTCCTTCGCGAATATGGATGTAACCTTTGGTATTGAAAATTGGCTTGCTTGCATGCATGGAAAGTGCAAGAGAACCTTTGGCAAAGATAAAGTCAAGTTCTGTTAAAATTCGATAATTTCCACGGATTTCAGAAATATATCCGGCAGCTTCTTCGCTTAATTTTGAGAGAATCACTTGAATCTCTTCTTGCTCTTTTCCATATAATTCTTTCAAATCGTTGTTCAATTTTACAACAGACATTGGTTCGATAAATAAAGTAGAACCGGTAGAAGATTGATCGTGAATCATGCCGGAAACCTGGCTGCGGTATTCTGCCTTGACTGGGAGGCAGTATCGATCACCTCGCATGGTAATCAGTGCATCTTGCAAATAGGACTTTAAGGAGCCATTGACAAGAGAGACTAAAGTCGAGTGGACTTTGTCATTGACTGCCATGATATTTCTGCGGATTGTTTTGAGTGTGCTGCTTGCGTCATCTGCAATTTCATCTTCATCGATAATACAGCGAGAAATCTCGTTGGCTAATACGGTTAAAGGTTCTAATTGATTAAAATAAGAATCCAAACAATCCTCGGCTTCATCAACTGTATCGTGTCTTCCATAAGATTTTGCACGGTTTGTAACCTGTAGAAGTTTATTAATTTTCAAAAGTTCTCCGCATGTAAGAGAGGCGCCTACTTCCAGACGCATCAAAGAGTCCTCAATCGGATAACATCCGCTAAAGGAGAGGCGCCCTTTTTTCACGATTCGAGTGAAAGCTGCCTCCGTTTGTTCCTGTGCCAGATTCAGTTCGTGGAGATCCATCATCGGTAACAATGATTGACATTTCTGCTTTCCTGCAGGAGAAGATGCCTGATCCGAAAGTAACGTAATGATTTTATTGTATTCTAATTTTGTTAATGTTTTTTCATTCATATTTTCACCTAAATTCTCAAATTACTATAAATCTATTTTATCCTATTTGGACGAGAATGAAAAGGAAAACATTGAACAATGAAGAGCAATCATGTATACTATAAAGAGGATGATTAAGGAGAAGAAGTGCTATGGAATCCAACAAAGATCCGAAAGAATATGAGCAGGAACAATCGGAAAATCAAGAAGAGTATTCTTTCCTTCAGGAAACGATCAAGCGAGAACCGGTAACAGGAAAAATGATTGCAAGTCATCTTGGGAAAATCGCTATATATGGTGTGATTTTTGGAATTATGGCTTGTATTAGTTTTTATACGCTCAAACCGTGGGCGGAAAAGAAGTTTCAAAAAGATTCGGAGAAGGTCGAGATTCCGCAAGATGAAGAAGAGGAAAATAGAGACTCGGAAGAATCGAAAGAAATCGTCATGCCGGAGTTTACAGTAGAAAGTTTGGAAGAGATGCAGTCTGTTCTTTATGAGGTGGCAAGAGAAGCTGAGAATAGTGTAGTAGAAATTCGAGGAATTCATGGACATGAGGGATGGATTCGGGAGAATTATGATACAGTGAATAGCGTATCGGGGGTTATCATTGCAGATACGGGAACTCAGTTTTTGATTCTTGCAGACAATTCAATTATTGAAAACTCAGAGAGTTTTACCGCAATATTTGATGAAAAAAGTACATGTGATGTACAACTGCAAAGACAAGATAAGAATCTTGGAATTGCCATTTTTAGTATTTCAAAATCTTCTGTGAATAGCGGAACATTAGGTCGTGTAAAGCCGATTCCTTTGGGAAATTCAAATATGACAAGACGAGGAGAGATTGTCATGGCAATCGGGAAACCGTTAGGATATTCAGGAAGTTATGGTTATGGTGCGGTAAGTTCAGTAGAAGAGAGTATTTCTCCTGCGGATGGAAATTACGGTCTGATCCTGACCGATATTCCGGGAAGTGAGAATGGAACCGGCATCTTGCTAAATACGAAGGGAGAGATGATTGGACTGATTCAGCATCGCCTTACAAGTGGCGAACATGTAACGGTAACGAATGCCCTTGCAATTTCAGATTTGAAGGTAATGATTGAACTTCTTTCTAATAATCAAGGAGTTCCGTATGTCGGAATTTATGGAACGGATGTGACGGAACAAGTAGAAAAAGAGCAAGGAATCCCGATTGGAGTTTATGTGAAAAATGTGGAATCGGAGTCTCCGGCAATGTCAGCCGGAATTCAAGCCGGTGATGTCATTACAAAAGTAGGAAGAACAAAAATCAATACATTAGCTGCATATCATAATGCCATATCAGAGTATTCTGTAGGGGAGCAAATCATTCTCTATGGAAAACGGAAAGGAAATGACGGATATGTAGAGATTGAATTTAAGGTGACAATTGGAAGTCGGGAATAGAACAGATAATAAAACAGTAGAAAGAGGAGAAAGATGAAATATATCAAAACATTACGTGAGGGAGATTTAGTAAGAGAAATTTATTTATGCAAAATCAAACGTTCTGCAGAAACAAGAAATGGGAAACCATATGATAATCTGATTTTACAGGATAAAACGGGAACATTAGATGGGAAAGTATGGGATCCTCATTCTAACGGAATTTCGGATTATGAAGAGATGGACTTTATAGAAGTGTTCGGGGAAGTCATTAGTTATAATGGGGCATTGCAGCTTAACATTCGACAGATACGAAAGGCGTATGAAGA
Source organism: uncultured Lachnospiraceae bacterium (assembly GCA_905197485.1). GTDB lineage: Bacteria > Bacillota > Clostridia > Lachnospirales > Lachnospiraceae > Faecalimonas. Next base: position 38,274 of record CAJJYZ010000015.1, read on the forward strand.
CGAATACGTGGCAGCAGATTATATGCCTACAAGTGAGAAAAATATTGATGAGATGTATCGGGAATTGCTCGGATATATCAATCAAGTGACGAATGTATATTTGAAAAAACTTTTAGAATATTATTTTATAGAAGATGAGGACTTTGTCAAACGATTCAAAAGTCATTCTGCAGCAAAATCAGTACATCATGGATTTGCGGGAGGGTTGTTAGAGCATACACTTAGTATTGTAAAATTGTGTGAATATTATGTAAGCGCATATCCGATTTTGAGCAAAGATTTGCTCTATACAGCAGCTATTTTTCATGATATTGGGAAAACAAAGGAACTTTCTTCGTTCCCGGAAAATGATTATACAGATGACGGACAACTCTTAGGGCATATTGTGATCGGTGTGGAGATGATTCATGATGCGATTCGGACAATCGACGGATTCCCAGAGAAACTTGCGAGTGAATTGAAACATTGTATTATTGCACATCATGGAGAATTAGAATATGGTTCACCAAAAAAACCGGCGTTGGCAGAAGCCATGGCGTTAAATTTCGCGGATAATACAGATGCGAAAATGCAGACGTTGACAGAGATTTTAAAAGATAAAGAAGGGACAGAATGGCTGGGATATAATAAGCTGTTCGAGTCAAATTTAAGAAAAACGAGTATTTAATTCAATTGGGGACGTAGTAAAGTGTAAAAATGCTACGTCCCGAATTCACTTTTGGTGTGTCCCTTTTTGCGAAGAGGGGTGTCCCCTATAGAAGGAGCAAGGTATGAACAAGAACGAATTAGTGGTAGTTACGATAGAAGATATTGGTGTAAATGGCGAAGGAATCGGGAAAATAGACGGTTACACATTGTTTGTGAAGGATGCGGTAATCGGAGACCGAATCGAAGCGAAGATTACGAAGGCGAAGAAAAATTATGGATATGCGCGTTTGATGCGGATATTGGAGCCGTCGGTAGGCAGAGTGGAGGCAAGGTGTCCGGTGGCACGACCATGTGGAGGCTGCCAGATTCAGGAGCTTTCTTATAAGAAGCAATTGGAATTCAAAGAGAAAAAAGTGCGAGGTAACCTGGAGCGCATTGGAGGGTTCAGCGCAGAAGATTTGAGTCGGATTATGGAGCCGATATGTGGGATGGAAGAGCCGTTTTACTACCGGAATAAGGCGCAGTTTCCATTCGGTACGGATAAAGAAGGGAAGATTATCACAGGATTTTATGCGGGACGCACGCATCAGATTATTCCAAATACAGAGTGCGCGTTAGGCGTGAAGCAGAATCAGAAAATATTGGAAATCATTTTAGACTTCATGAATGCACACCACATCCAGGCGTATAATGAGGAAACCGGAGAGGGACTTCTTCGTCATGCGTTGATTCGATACGGATTTTCCACCGGGGAAATCATGGTTTGTCTTGTGATTAATGGGGATAAGATTCCGTTTTCTGAGAAACTTGTGGAAAATCTTCGTGAAATCGAGGGAATGACAAGCATTACTGTGAATGTGAACAGGGAACGGACAAACGTGATTCTTGGCCGGGAAATAAGACTTCTTTGGGGACAGGAATATATCACCGATTATATTGGAAATGTAAAATATCAGATTTCTCCGCTTTCATTTTATCAGGTGAATCCGGTGCAGACGGAGAAACTGTATGGACTTGCTTTGGAATATGCAGACTTAAAAGGGGAAGAGACCGTCTGGGATTTGTATTGTGGAATCGGAACTATTTCACTATTCCTCGCGCAGAAAGCAAAGCAGGTGTACGGCGTGGAAATTGTGCCGGAAGCGATTGAGGATGCAAAACGAAACGCGGCATTAAACGGATTTGAAAATGCGGAATTTTTTGTTGGAAAAGCGGAGGAAGTTCTGCCGCAGTATTATGAAAACTATGCGAAGACACACGACGGAGAACATGCCCATGCGGATGTGATTGTCGTAGACCCTCCAAGAAAAGGCTGCGAAGAGTCTCTTCTTCAGACTATGGTGGATATGGGACCGGAAAGGATTGTGTACGTAAGCTGTGATTCGGCGACACTGGCGAGAGATTTGAAATTCCTGTGCGGAAAAGGATACGAGATTCGGAAAGTAAGGCCGGTAGATATGTTCCCGCATACGGTGCATGTCGAGACTTGTGTGTTGCTACAAAGACGAACTATGTAGAAATCCTTAATTTTAGGCACTTTTTCAAGCATATCGTCTTTACGAGCGAGGGCGATAAAATCAGAAATAAAGAGATAAAAAACTATATCAATGTTTCAGTAGTTGTTGATATAGAGTGTGGGAACACAAACAATTAAATACTAAACTTTAGGGGTACTTGTTAAAAAAGTATCCCTTTTCAATGTAAGACGTTCAGAAATGAGCGTCTATTTTTATACCCAAAATGAAAGGAGCATTAGATTTATGAAAAAGATGTTAAAACGATTGTGTACGGGGTTCTTAGCTCTTGCTACTGTCGTTACTGCTTTACCGACTACACCCGTTCATGCAGAAAGTAAGCAATACTGGACGGAGTCAAAAGAGCGTGTCGGTATCGTTGAAAAAGTAATGAATGACGGTTCGATTGGTTCTACCTTTAACGAGGGACATTTAACCGTTGAGGGCGAGGACGCTTACTGTATTGACATTAACACAGATTTTAGGAACGGCTACAAGACCAGAGCTGACGCAAGCACCCGCATGAGTGCCGACCAGATAAGCGACGTTGCTTTATCTATTGAATATGTGAAACAGTACACAGACAGCCACAGCGGAATAAGCAAAAATCACGCTTGCATTCTTTCTTTTGCTCCATCCACCCTATATCTTCTGTCTGATAATACTCCCTTGTTTCTATCTGGCTGTGGGCTTTTTCCCGGGTCTTTTTATAGCATCCTTTTTCTTGGATTTTCTTCAAAAACTCTTTTTCTTTAAAATATTCTTTCACATCTTCATACATCCTCCCTTGATTCCCTTTCAGGACAAGGACATAATCTGCACGTTTTTTCTTAATCTTTTCTGCAATCTCCTTTTGCGTTCCCATTGCATCAATGGTAATAATCTGACTCCTTATTTGTATTTTTTCCAACAATTCCGGGATTGCTGTTATCTCATTGCTTTTTTCCTCTACTGCCTTTTGTCCAAGACAAAAACCATCTTCCTTACTCCATGCAGAAACGATATGAGATGGTTTTTCTTCCTTCCTTTTATTGCCGCACATAGTTTTTCCATCAATACAAATGATTTTTTTCAACAATTCTCCATCATTTCTGTTTAACCGTTCCTGCCATTTCGTATAAAGCTGCTGTAAGATTTCAGGCGAAATCATCCCCATAACCCGACGGATTGTGTCATGAGATGGAGGACCATTTTTTAACTCAATATATTTTCGCAGATAATCCTGGTAATCTTCTGCAAACAGAGCTATTTCTACCCAGTCATCTGCATTGGTGAGTGTAGCAAACAATACAATAACTGAAATATCTTTTAATGTATGACGTACTTTTCTTTGCTGACGTTTATCCTCAATATATTCCATCCATTCTAATAATTCCTGCATAAAGAAATACCCCCTTTTTCTATATTGTGTATCTACCTATTGAGATATTGAAAATCCATGTTATAATAAAGTTGGGACAAATAATTTAAACTGTAATAAAGAAGTTTAGAATACATACGGAGGCAATGAATATGGATAGCAGAAAGCGTATGGGGAAAGATAAAGATGGAGTGATATTTCCTGTTGCTCCAAATCTTTCCGAAATGAGTGATAGTTATTTGGATTTTATAGAAGAAGTCAAAAAGGAAATTCAGAAGCAAAGAATTTCTGTGGTATTAAATGCTAATTCCAGTATGGTTTGCCTTTACTGGAATATTGGTAGAGCCATTTTACAAAAGCAGGAAGAAGAAGGTTGGGGAGCAAAGGTGATTGATCGCATGGCGAAAGATTTAAAAGATGCTTTCCCGGATATGAGTGGTTTTTCACCGAGAAATATCAAATATATGCGTAAGTTCGCAGAGTGTTGGCCTGATTTTGAAATTGTGCAACAGCTTGTGGCACAAATTCCATGGCGTACAAATCGAATGTTATTGGATAAGCTGAATACAAAGGAAGAAAGAATCTGGTATGCACACAAAACCATTGAAAATGGTTGGAGCAGTAATGTTTTGGAACTTCAAATCCAAAGTGGTTTGATGGAGCGTACCGGAAAAAGCGTAAACAACTTTCCTGTTGCTCTGCCACCGGCGGATTCCGATATGGCAGACCAGATTTTCAAAGATCCCTATTTGTTTGATTTCCTGGGAACAGATATGCCAAGACGAGAAGTGGAAATCGAACGTCAGTTGACGGAGCATATCCAAAACTTCCTGTTAGAGTTGGGACAGGGATTTGCGTTTGTGGGCAGACAGGTTCATCTGGAAGTTGGAGGAGACGATTTTTATATTGATCTCTTGTTTTATCACTTAAAGCTACGCTGTTATGTGGTAATTGAATTAAAAGCTTGTGACTTTGAGCCGGGATTTATCAGTCAGCTGAATATGTACCAAAATGCTGTGAATGACATCCTGCGTCATCCGGAAGATAAGCCTACGATTGGCTTGCTTTTGGTGAAAGGAAAAAACGAGACGGTTGTGGAATATTCACTTGCAGGTTATCAAAATCCGATTGGCGTTGCAGAATGGAAAAATCAGATGGTTCAAGCACTGCCGGAAGAACTGAGAAGCAGTTTGCCATCCATTGAGGAAATCGAAAAAGAATTGGACTAAAAAGTGCCACAGGCTGTGGCACAATTAGAAAAGGTTTGGAAACGGAGGTGGATAACCGATGAAAAACACCAAATGTTACATTTATACCAGAGTTTCTACCTCAATGCAGGTAGATGGATATAGCTTGGATGCGCAGAAAGAAAAGCTGAAAAAGTATGCTGAATTTCAGGATATGGTAATAGCCGGAGAATATTCAGACGAAGGTAAGTCTGGTAAAAATATAGAGGGACGTCCTCAGTTCATGCAGATGCTAAAAGACATAGAAGTGGGAAAAGATAAGGTTGATTTTGTTCTCGTATTTAAGCTGTCACGTTTTGGTCGTAATGCAGCAGATGTATTAAGTTCCCTACAGCGTATGCAGGATTTTGGAGTAAATCTAATCTGCGTTGAAGATGGTATTGACAGTTCCAAGGACAGCGGGAAATTGATGATTTCCATATTGTCTGCTGTGGCAGAGATTGAACGTGAAAATATTTTGGTTCAGACGATGGAAGGACGCAGACAGAAAGCCCGTGAGGGAAAATGGAACGGTGGATTTGCTCCATATGGATATAAACTTGTGGATGGCTATCTGGAGATTGAGGAAGAAGAAGCAGAAGTTATTCGTATTATTTACGATAAGTTTGTAAATACCACGATGGGAGCGTCAGCTGTTGCAGCATATCTTAATGAACAGGGCTATGAGAAAAAGAAACGTCAGAATAACACTTTAGATATGTTCTCAGCGCACTTTATCAAGTTGGTTCTGGATAACCCCGTTTATTGTGGTAAGCTTGCCTATGGACGAAGAAAAAATGAAAAAATAGCTGGTACCAGAAATGAATATCATATTGTAAAACAGGATGAATATCCGGTTTATGATGGTGTACAGGATGAAATCGTTTCAGAGGAAATATGGCAGTTGGCACAGAAGAAGCGTCAGCAGACAGGCGTGAAATCAGAGAAAATCTATAATTTGGAGCATGAACATATTCTGTCCGGTATCTTGCGGTGCCCTGTATGCGGAGCACCGATGTACGGCAATGTGAACCGTAAGAAGAAAAAAGATGGGACTTTGTACAAAGATTATTACTACTACGCCTGCAAGCATCGTACTACGGTAAATGGTCACAAATGTGGCTATCGCAAACAATGGGGTCAAGAGAAGATAGACTCTGCCGTAGAAGAAGTGATCAGAAAACTGATAGAAAATCCGAAGTTTGAAAATGCGATTCGAGAGAAGATTGGTTCCAGAATTGATACGGATGAACTTGAAAAAGAGCAGGAACAGCTTCGTAAAAAACTTCGTCAGCTAAATGGTGCCAAGTCCCGACTTGGTCAGCAAATGGACGCATTGGACATATCCGATAAATATTATGACCGTAAGTATCAGGATATGGAAGAACGTCTGTATAAGCTGTACGAAGATATTGATTCGGTTGAAGTACAGATTGAAGAGGTAGAGACCCGAATTGTAAATGTGCGTCAGCAGAAAATTTCCGGGGACAACATCTATCAATTTCTTCTGTATTTTGATAAACTATATGATAAGTTCACAGACGCTGAGAAAAAGACATTTCTTAACAGCTTCATTGAACAAGTCAACATTTTTGAAGAAGAGCAGCCGGATGGCCGCATTCTGAAGCACATTAAATTCCGTTTTCCTGTCTATTTTAACGGAAAGGAGATACAGGAATTGAGTTGGGACAATGAAACAACAGTCGAGTGCGTAGTATTGCTGTCAAAAGTACAGAAGTAAATACCGAAAAAAGGCTTGAAAATAAGGCGTTTCCGAACAAGTGGCATATTATTTTGATGGCTGCCGAACGGAAGATTTATCAGCTGAATTATGTCGGAATTGATAGGTTGAGTTGACAGGTTGAAAATGGGCAAGGTTGAGTTGATAAGATGATTTTGTAATAGGTCGAGTGGATAAGACGATTATCTTGTGACAAGGAGGAACAGCACCATGATAAATTTAGGAAAACTTAAAGAAATAAAAGATTTGCGAAAGGTATGGCCGCATGAGGCGTTAGACTTCACTCCTTGGCTTGCGGAAGAGGATAATCTTACCCTGTTGGCAGATGCCGTTGGATTAGAGATAACCGTTGATGAGACGGAGTCCAGTGTTGGTGACTTCAATGTGGATATCTATGCAACTGAAACCGGAACGGACAGAAAAATTATCATCGAGAATCAGCTTGAGGATACGAACCATGACCACCTGGGCAAGTTGATTACATATGCATCTGGGAAATCTGCTGATATTGTGATTTGGGTTGTTAAGAGAGCAAGAGAAGAACAGCGCTCTGCAATTGAGTGGCTGAATAATCACACCGATGAGAATATTGCTTTCTTCCTGGTAGAAATTAAACTGTATCAAATCGGCAGTTCTGATATTGCCGTTAAGTTCGAAGTGGTAGAAAAGCCGAATGACTGGACAAAGGAAATCAAGCGTAACACCAGTAATTCCCCTACGCTGCAAGCGAGATATGACTATTGGGTTGCCTTCAATGATTATGCATTCCAAAACCATGCATTTGCAAAGCAGTTCAATAAGAGAAAGGCAAGCACAGACCATTGGATGACTATGAGCGTGGGCTCCTCCGCTTGTCATATCAGCATCAATCAGATTCGCAAGGATAACCAGATTGTTGTAGAATGGTACATTTCCGATGATAAAGAACTGTTCCATAAGTTTCATTCCCACAAGACGGAAATTGAAACGGATATGGATATGAAACTTGATTGGAGAGAATTGCCGGACAAGAAAGCCAGCAGAATCCTTATATCCCATCCAGCAGATTTTGATAATAAGGATAAGTGGTCTGAACAGTTCGATTGGGCGATGGACGTTGCCTTGAAGATGAAAAATGCCTTCAAGAAATACTTATAAACAAGTGAATACTGATAGACTCGAAATCATAAGGGTTCCGGGGGTTGGAGGTATTCTTCTGGCTCTCGGATTTTTTTATTATGGTTCCCACACTCGAAACATCACCAAACATCAAGAAACATCACATAACCCCACGACAAACGCATGAGTAAATAAATTGTGAACACCTCTTTTTTCTGATAAACGTACCATCAAAAAGCAGGACGGTGTGGTTAACAACACTTTCATTAAAATGATGGAGGCTCTTGGGTACGATATTGAATTGACCTATGTGAAACGAGAAGGATAAGTTCTTATTTGCGAGATGTTTTCTTTGCAAAATTTACAAGTGTTGTTATAGAGAACAACAGAAAGGAACGAACTTTTATGGAAGAAACAATTTACATCTCTCCAGATGATATAGAAGTAATTGATGTTGAAGACTATAGTTATGAAGTAGTTGAGCATTTTTCGGATATGCCGGAAGTGGCGAAACCGTTACTGAAGGGTGCTAAAAAAGCGTTCAAGAAAATCGAGGAAATGTTATATACTGCCCCCGCCTTTATCGATATGGTAAAAGCAAGCATTCCAGAACAGGCATTCCAAGCTATTTTGACGGATGAGCAGAAGACACAGATTGCCAACGGTGCCTTAAAACTCATGACGAAAAAAGACGGCACACTCATGGCTAATCTTGTTAACCCAGAAACAAATAAAATTGTATCAACGATTTCACTGAAGAGCGTTGACTTGTCTCCGGCATTATCGGAAGCAATGACCAGTTACGCAACACAAATGCAGATGGCTCAAATTGCGGAAGAAATCCACACGGTTCAGTTAGCCATCGAAGAAGTAAGACAGGGTCAGGAATTTGATAGACTTGCAATGGCCTATAGTTGTCAGCAAAAGTTGTTACAGGCTATGCAGATTAAAAATCCGGAATTAAAGGCAATGGCTCTTTTGAGGATTGCCTCCGATGCGGAAGATAGCCGAAACTTGTTGATGCAAAGTCAAAATGCTAATTTGACCTTTATAAAAGAACAGCCAGAATCATTCTGGGGCAAGTTGATATCTGGTGCTAATCCAGAAAAGATAAGTTTGCGAATGAATGAAATCCGTGAAAGTTTGTCCGCTGTGAATATGGTTTCATTGGCAGAGGCTATGGCATATCAGGAATTGGGTGAAAGTGCAGCCGCACGTCAGAGTCTCCAATACTATGCTGGATATTTACAGAGTGCATATTTGTCAACGGAAGGCTTAGTACAAAGATTGGATTTGATAGACCCCGCACCAGAGAATTACTGGTCTAAAATGTTGCCCGATATTAAGCAAAAAATACAGGCACTCACTTGTGTAGAGAATGTGCCACTGTTAGAAGGAGAAGACGATGGAGAATAATGTATGCAAGAAGTGTCAAAAACCACTTCCTGAAGGATATAAACATAAGAAGTGTGAATCCTGCAGAAATGCACAGGTACAGGGTGTAAAGAATAGGTTGAAAGCGGCAGTTGGGGTTGCAGGAGCAGTTGCCAGTTTTGCGGTTGTTATTGTTACAAAAGGAAAGGTAAATCCTAAAAAATAGTGATTATTTGGAAAGGAATCATGTTATGAGTGATTTAATACCCTACGGTGAGCAATTTGAAAAAATTGTAGATATTATTGAGTCAGCCAAAGAACGTGCGTACCGAAAAGTGAATGAGGAATTGATTTTAATGTATCGTGATATAGGCGAATACATCAGCAAATAATCCGAAAACGCTGAATACGGTGATGCGTTTGTACAGAAACTTGCGGATTTCTTTGCTGAGAATTATCCTGATCTGAAAGGATTTAACCGCCGTGGTCTTTATCGAATGAAGCAATTTTATGAACTTTATAAGGACAACGAAAAAGTGTCACCACTGGTGACACAATTGAGTTGGACGAACCATCTTAAAATTATGTCTGCGTGTAAGAGCATGGACGAACGCATATTTTATATGAATATGTGCATTAAAGAGCGTCTTTCCAAAAGAGAACTGGAACGACAGATTGACAGCGGTTACTACGAAAGATATATGCTATCGCAGAAACCATTGACACCTGCCATTGAAGAATCAAGAAGAGCAACTGGAAATGTTTTCCTTGATAATTATGTGCTTGATTTTCTTGATGTGCCGGAAACAGTTTCTGAGCGTGATTTGCAGAAGTCTATTATACGAAATCTGAAAGATTTTATTCTTGAAATCGGTAAGGACTTCACTTTTATCGGAGAAGAGTATCGTGTGCAGGTCGGAAAACATGACTATTATATCGATTTGCTGTTTTACCACAGAGGACTTTCCTGCCTTGTGGCATTTGAATTGAAAATTGGAGAGTTCAAGCCAGAGTATGTTGGCAAGATAAACCTCTATCTGGAGGCACTTGACCGAGAAGTAAAAAAGGAAAACGAAAATCCGAGCGTTGGCATTATCCTCTGCGCAAGCAAGGACGATGAGGTTGTAGAATTTGCTCTCAGTCGCAGCCTATCCCCGACAATGGTTTCGGAATACAATCTAAAACTGATTGATAAGAAACTGTTGCAGAGAAAGTTGAAGGAATACATTGAATTAGCAGGAACAGTTTCTGAAGAGGAATAAAACGGATATAGGGATAATGAATGGGCAAAAACAGTAATATTGATGGCTGATTCATCAATTACCAAAAGAAGCCAAATGAAGAACAAACGAGGAGGTAATTGACGAATATGATGCATATACCTAATAGTTTTTACATCAGGTGTGATAAATGCGGAATTGTAACATTGGTTGAAGCAGATAGCCTTGATTATGAAACTTCCGTGTATGATAGACCAATGGGTGAAGAAATTGAGTATAATTTTCGTGGAGAAATATGTTGTGATGAGTGCCATTCGTGGATAGAATTTAGTATCAGAGGTTATGAGTATCCGGTAGGAGCCTTTAATTTCTCTGATTCAGAGTGTCATGGCGGCTGTTTCATAGATGAACCCATAGTAGAAATGGATTATGAATTTGATTCTGACTATTATGACGATGCTTATGCAGAGTATGAGAGAGCAGAGTATTTATTAGAATATAGTAGGGAAAAAATCAAAAGAATGTCTCCAAGAGATTTTGAGTTTTTTGTTGCTGATATTTTTGAAAAACTCGGTTTTAGTGTGAAAATAACACAAGCAACAAGAGATGGTGGGAAAGATATTATTGCTACAAAAGCAGAGCCCATACCATACACCCTAATTGTTGAGTGCAAACATTGGGGTGAAAATCATAAGGTTGATGTTAGTGTAGTTAGAAGTGTCTATGGTGTTCAGGTGGCTATGCAAGCAAATCAATCAGTGATTGTAACATCCTCCAGATTTACAAGGGATGCCCGTGAATTTGCTGAAGAACGAGAAAATTTGATGGCACTGTGGGATATAGATGATTTACTAAAACTTACAATAAATCAGTAGTATCTACTGATGGGCGACGAGGTTTTTAACTTATGGGGAAAATATTTGATTTTAGTGGTATAGAAAATAGCGAACAAACTATTAGAAAAACATGGAATGAGTTCCGAGAATGTTTGGTAAATGGGTTGTTTTCTTATAATGATATTGCAAAAGCTAAGAAACAGACCTTTTTGAAGGTATATGATGATTTATTTCACAAACATTCTGGTATTGACCACAAAACAATTTCTATTAAAGATTTGAAAGACAAGCTGATAGGAAGAGGCACTATACTAAAAAATGATGAAGTCCCCGATTATGAGCGTTTCCTACCTAAAGAAGAGTACATAAGAGAAGATAATCGTTTTAGTCCTCCTCATGTGGAATGGCTTTATTTAGCAATTGGTGATGATAATGATATTCACGAATGTGCACAGGCTGAATGTCGAGTTAAAAAAGGAAATAGATTTGGATTTTGTCATTTTCAATTTGATGCCAAATATGATGAGTGTAAATTGGTAGACTTAACCATTGCGGATGATATTTCTTATGCTGAATTGAATGCATCTTTAGAAGAATATGGACAAGCACAAGTAAAAAAAGGTATTAAAATTGCAAAAATTGCAAATGGTTAATGATAATTTCAAAGAGGCTTGAAGATGCAGAGTTTATTATGTCGAAAGATGAACTGACATATTCTGCTGTTATCGAGGACTTTAAAAATGCAAGTCAGATACATATTTTGACGTATAATATTTCAAAAGACCAAAATGTCTTATTAAAAGCGTTGAAGGATTGTGAAAAAGATACAGAGATATGTATTGTATCAAATATTCCGGGACGTTGGGAATCCTATTTTGGAAAAACCTATGCAGATAAGACCAAAAGAAACATTTCATTATATAAAAGTAAGTTGTCTCCACAAAAGATTGCGGATAAAGCAGAGGTTTATTTTTGTTTTTTAAATCATGCAAAAATTATTATGACTGATAATATTGCGTATGTAGGATCGTCAAACTTTTCTGAAGAAAGTGCAGACAATTTTGAGTCGGGCTTTATAAGCAGAGATGTTGATTTTATTGAATTTCTACAAGAGGAAGTGTTTTCGTGGATTATTGATAGTTCTAGCGAATATAAGACAGATGAAGAACTTTTGTTTTTAGAAACGGCAATACGAAAGAGTATTGTGTAATGTTTTTTATATTGCTTTGCATAGGATTTTGCCAGTTCGTTTTTTCCGATTCCGGCAATTCCATAAAGAAATACTTTGCTATTATCTTCCAGAAGAGAATGTAATTCTGTTGTTACATCTTCTCTCCCTACAAAATGTCGGCATGGTCTTGGGATTTCGCTATCCATAATATAATCCAGTATCATTGGTGAGAGGGAACCACCTGCAATTGATTTCTGGTTTTTGGTATCACGTTTAATAAACGGGCGTTCCATACCGAAAGAAATCAGTTTTTCCAAAAGCAGCAGACGAAAATCAACAGGTTTGTATAGAGGAGCAAGTTCTGCTTTTTTGCTTCAGAAATTGAAGAATCCTGGATAAATAAGGTATAAATATCTTGAAGCGTTCTGCTATGGTCTACCATTAACGGAAGAATATTCCGGCGTATGGTTTCCGCCAGTTTTTCCTGATTGCTTGGTTTTGCATAAAAAGAAGATATTTTGGGACTGATTTTCGCCTGACCTGTTATCCAGCGGCAAACCAGACTATTATCCAGAGTAAATTCTTTGTTCTCAGGACTGTCTAAAAAATCTTCAAATATTTCGGATAAAAATTCAGGCTGGATCATCTGATCGCTTTCACTGATTTGGGTTTTTAAATATGTCATTATCGAACTAAAATCACAACGATCCAATAGGCATTTCCTCTTTTCTATAGGTTAAATTGAGTGAATAGGTTTTGAATAAGTATATCATATCACGAACGTACATTCGCTTCAAGATAAAGAGAGATTTTCTCAATTTAAGGTCAATTCCGGTTCAATGCTGTTTATAAAGAAATTCTGTAAAATAAGCTCAGATTAAAACAATGACAGGAGGAGCTTATGCAACAGAATATTGAATTAGAGCGGTGCATTGATTTTCTGGTACGGATGATTGATAAGTACGGTGATGAAGTCCTCCGGGAGTTGGAGGAAGAAAAACAGAATAAGAAAGAAAAAGAAGCGGCAGTTTCCTGAAATACAAAAATGTAAATCAGACTGTCGCTTTTTTAGTGAAATTATTCGGCTACGTTATCTTTTATTTCTGCAAGCATAATTTGTTCAAGGCGGTCAATATTTGGAAATACCACCTTTTTGCCTCTGGAATGAAGCTGACGAATTTTTTTCATACGTGTTGTCACTTCTTTATGAATGGAATGCTTAACTGGAACAGGATTGTTGTTTCGTGTATGTATATGGTCAAGATAGTAGTCCCTGATTGGGAACATATTTTGGAGAAGAAAAGCGGCTTCTTTTCCGTCAAATTCACCTAAAACAATCGTCAGACATTTCCCGTATTTATGTACTTGCTTATCGTGGATTGCTTTAAATTTTTCTACACGTGAGCTTAATGGAACCATCCAGAGTAGAGAAGTTTTATTATCACGCAGACAATAAAAAGTTGGACGATAGGTACTGCCTTCTTTATTCTGCATTAAGTTGTCATCCTGTACTTTTTCAAAATATTCATCTTTGATATGGTAAACGTAACCTTCTTGATATATCATCTTTATCACCTATAAAATAAGCCCTGCCATGCGACAGGGCTAAAATTTTCGAGCCGGACATTTATTAGACGCTTCCGGTAAGCGAACAATATTTTCGAACCATTCACTTATAAGCCGCCAACGGTGAGCGAACAATATTTTCCATGACAGAAGTTCTGTCTTTATCATTATTATATGATTACAATGAAAATATGTCAATAAAAAATAAAAATAAGGATTTATATTCTAGCATCGTGATTACTGATGAAGAATTTCATAAAATCAAAACTCATTTGGATGAGTTCTTTTAAAATAGCAATAGCTTTCTTCTACATCCCTTTGAAATGATTTATTTATTTTCTTCTGAATCTCTAAATAAATTTTTAGTTCTTCATTACTAAACCTGAATTATTCATGGATCAGTATTCGACCAAATAACTGTACCATGAGTTCAAAA
>CAJJYZ010000016.1 GCA_905197485.1 uncultured Lachnospiraceae bacterium
AACTATGTGGCTTTCAGCCACTTTCACGGCGAAGCCGTGAATAATATAGGTTTATTTTTAAATATATATCAAGCTTCCATAATACAAGAATACGTATAGCAAAATCAAGCTATACGTATTCACTAATCCCATGATTCCCAATCTATCTTCTATATCGAAACCTTCATAATTTTTTATATTATAGCGTATGATACACTCTCTTATCCACTACTTTCCTAACAAATTTTACTTCCGTTTGCATACATTTTAAATTTCATTCCCAGAATCTCACATGCCCTCTTACACATTAACATACGTTGCATAAAAATTTCAAAGTAGTCCAGTACAGAACATATTTCTTCATCCAATTCAATTTGCAGTGTAATGATTTTCTTTTCCGTATCAATCTCCAATTCAGAACTGACTGCTGCATAATTCACCCTATCATGCTTATCGAACGTTTCCTTGATTCTATTGCGCACCCGGTTTCTTCTTACATCTGTTTTATCTGCGAGAATTAAAGCTGCAGATACCGGATTCACCGCCGTTCCTGTCTTCTCATCATGCTGACCGATGGCGCTGACAATCACAGCGGCATCCTTTGGATTTACATTCCAGTCATGCAAAAGTGAAAATGCCATAATCGCTCCGGAATGTGGATGGTCCATACGATTTACAGAATTTCCCATATCATGCATATACCCGGCAATTCTCGCCAATTCTACCTCATGTTCACTATACCCAAGCTCTTTCAATATCTTTCCTGCTGTCTGTGCGACCTTCGCTGCATGCTTTCTGGAATGCTCCGTAAAGCCAAGCACACCGAGTCCTTCGTCTCCCATTTCAATATATGCATTAATTTCTTCAGATTCTCTTATTTCCTTATATGTAATTTCACGATATTCCATTTTGACCTCCTGTTATCTCAAGTGCTGAATAGTATAACAGTTTCATATGAAAATTATGTAATTACAAAGCAAAAATTATGTAAAATCTCTCATTTCGTTTTTCTACTTTACTTCAGTAACTTTGAATAATAAGAATCTGCCTGATAAAGAGCAGCTACCGGATTGTGACCTAACACCCGGTCTTTCGTTACAAGCGTTGTACATAAAGCTTCCGAATATTTATAGAACATACTGTCATGTCCCACACAAAGACCGATTACAACATTTAAATCTGTCTTTTCTTTATTTAAAATCTTCGCCTGCAGAATCGGATTACACATATTCGGTCCAATTTTCTCACATTCCTTCGGGATTCCTCCGTTTGCTTTCGGCTGCGCTCCTGCTTTGCATGCCACCCCGTATACTTCAAAGCCTTTGTGACGGAAAATCTTCGCCGCCGTTCTCGCCTCAGAAAGAAGCCCTACACATGTTGCGATTCCGATTTTCTTATAGCCCATACGTTTTGCAAATTCCGCAATCTCTTCCACTCTTGTCATCTGACAATAGTAATCCGTCTCTACAGTTGCAGCAGCAACAGTTACTTTATGATTCTCTTCATCTTTATAAAGCTCCATCGCCTCATTTAATACTTCTGTATCCATATTTGTCGTTAAACAAAATTCTGGAAATGTCTTATCCATCTTATCACAGTTTTTTACCGCACAGTCAATACAACTTAATTTCATATCCATAATCTTTTCTCCTTCACACAAATAGATATCATCTATTATACCCCTGATTGAGCTGTTTTTCAATGAAACGTATCACAAAAGCAAACGAAATATAACTTCTGTTTTTTTTCTACTCTTTCACTCCATTTCGATATCCTACGTACGTTGCCACAAAATACAAATCAAATCCTGACACTTCTCCTAAGTTAATGTCCAAAAGTAAAAGTTTCGAGTTCTCTTCTAAAACCTTGCTTCGTCATCCATATTTCCATCTTTAGCACCCACATCCATCCACCTTTTTTTCACATGTTCTACCATTCCAAGAACTGTTCTGTTCCCATTAACAACCGTTAACTTTATCTTAGGATTTTTATTCTGAAATACTCGAAACAGTTCGTCGGCAAATCCTTGTCCCATAAACTCTATTCCCTGAAAATCCAAAACAACTTCTTCAAATTCCTCCAATCTATGTGCAATTCTCCTCGCCTGCGACCTTGCCACAGGATACCCGAACGTACATATTTCTTTCATCGGAAGTAATGTTCTTGTAAAACCTTCTCCCATAGGGGCGAAAGTGTCAAATACTTCCACAGATGTTCTACTTGTATTATTTTCTAATTTCATAACTGCCATTGTTCCAATCCTCCTTAAACTTGTATAGTAAGAAATCAAATGTGATTTTACAAACCTATCCTTATCTTCACAATGGTAAGAATATATTGTATCTTCTGAATACAATGCAAAAGATGTCAGCATCTTAGATGTGAAGAAAATCCCTTCCCCGGAATGTGCCTCTCTATTTGTCGTAAATTTTCCTTTATATAGTTCTTCCATAATCTGCATATTATCCATCTCTGTTTCTAATACCTTTTTTGCATAATCTCGAATATTTTCAAAAATTCCAATTCCGTTATCCATGATTGAAATTTCTGTATATAGATAATCTTTCCTAATGCTACACAGAATTTTTTCACCTTTCGAATGTTCAATCGCATTATTCATAATTTCTGTAAAAGAGTAATACCATATATTTTGTACGTTCTTCGGCAGTTCTCTAATATAAGGAAAAATAGTGTCTTTATAAATTTTGTCTTCTTCTAATTCACCATCATTGTCAAAACTCCAACTATTTTCTGTTCTTACTAATTGATATCCTGTCGCAGTATTTTCAGAGGTTTCTAATAGTTTTTCTTCTATACAGGATTTTAAATACCTTTTTACTGTAGTGATCGAAATATCAAAATTCCCCATTGCTTTTATCACGAATTCACTGTCATTTACACGAATCTTTTCTAATATATAACGCTTAATCATCTCTCTCTTCTCTTCTGTAAAAGACATATAATCACCTCAGACTAACTATAATTTTCTATATTCAAACTATAACACTATTATTTTTAACTTTCAACTCGGAATATCACACAAAAAAACAGACATCACATCCTTCTTTCAAGAATCGTGTCTGTTTTTGTAAACTTTTTTATTTCATTCACACGCAAATCGAATCCTGATACAGAACCATCCGTCCTCAACTTCTGCCCCAATTTCACCGTTCATCTTCTCCACGAATCCTTTCGCTATGGAAAGACCGAGTCCGGTAGAATTCTTACTTCTTGCCTCATCCGCCTTATAGAATCTTTCAAACACCCGTTCCACGTCAATCCGGTTCGGTTCATCCACTTTATTTCGGAAGAGAAGTTCCGCTTTCTTCCCTTCCTTTTTCAACGAGATTTCAATCTCCTTATTTCCATGGTCCCGCCCATTCTTGATAATATTCTGTATCGTCCGGTGGAGCGCCTGCTTGTTCCCTTCAATGAATACCGGCTCCTCCGTAATGTCGAATCTGGGCTCAATTCCACACTCCGTCCAACTGTCATAATAGGAAAATACGGTTTCCTTTAAAATGTGATTCACATTCTGTCTTTCCAGTTTTAACTCATAATTCTCATTCTGAAGCTTCGTGTATGTGAAGAGTTCCTCCAGCATCTCCTTTAAGCTCTCGATTCGTTCCTGCATGATGTGGAGATAGCGCGTCCTTTCCTCTTCCTCTTTCGCCGTCTCAAGAAGCTGAAAGTATCCGTCTAAGGATGTGAGAGGCGTCCGGATATCATGGGACAGATTCGTGTAAGTATCCGCAATCATCTGTTCCTTTTTCATGGAGTCGGTTTTTTCTTTTTTTCTCTCCTTGAAAAACTCGTTTAAAAGATTCGTCAATTCCTCAATATGTCCAAACTGGATTTCTTTCGTTACCATCATATTGCTTTCATGTTCTTTTAAGAAACGCAATTGGCGGCAGATACTTTTTATCTGCCGCTGGTAGCTTATCAATATGCACAAGAGTATTAGAATGATTCCTGCCTGAATCCCTATCAATCCATATAACATTTATATATCCCTTTTCTGAAATACTATACTGCAAATCGTCAGCATCACAAGAATAAATCCTGCAGATGCTATGAGTGATGCATGCACTGTCTTTTCCGCCATATTCATACCGAGCATCGTAATATTTCCACTTACCGTATATTTTATCACATGAAAATCTTCTACACCAAATTTTTCAATCACTTTATCTAAAAATCCATAGAAAATTGTGAGTGCATTCATACATATACAGACAACAGCTACCATACTAATCACATTATTGTGAAGTACGATGGCGATTCCCATGGCAATGACTACAAAGGCAAAATGTAAAAGAATCTGCAATGCTCCATAAGAAAGGAACGTCTTCCATGGTCCGAATGTAAGATTTCCAAAAAATACCGCATTGCTGACTGCCTGAACCACGACAAAGAGAAGCATCGTCAATACCGTATAGACAAACAGTACCACCGCCTTTGCCAACACAAGACTTCCTCGATTTTTTACCTGTCCTCCGATATTTTTCACAAAACCACTCGTCAAATCCGCCGTCGAAAATAAAACTGCAAAGATTACCATGAACAGTGCAATGAATTTTCCTTTGATATTAGCATAAAATAAATCAAATACCGACACCTCATCTCCCGGTTTTGTTGGAAGCATCACATTCATCCCGAAATTCACCTGGTCGTCTGTGCGCTGTCCCATAGCATATTCGTATTGCTCCTGTTTCTCCTCCATCGTATACGTCTTCCATTCTTCTGCAGAAAGACTCGTTGTAAACAGGATTCCCGCTGTCAAAATGAACCAGATAATATAAAGGCTCTTTGTATGAACCATTCGATACCATTCCATACGAATCATATTAAGCATTACATCCACCTCCTGTCAGATTTAAGAAATAGTTTTCCAACTCCTCGCTCGTAATTCCGATTCCCTGCACCGGAATCCCTTCCTTCGCGAGTTCCATATTTACTACCGCGCTCTCATTCAGCCTCTCGTAAACATGAATGGTCTGCTTATCTACCACCTGATAGTCGGTGAAGCCCATTCTATCCAGTATCGGAAGTGCCTGTCTCGGATTCTGGAGTACAATTTCCATCCGTTCGCTGCATCTTTGCATCAATTCCTCTCTCGTAAGTTCCTGCAAGAGGCTTCCATGATGGATAATACCATAATGCGTGGCAATCTTCGACAGTTCTTCCAATATATGACTGGATATGATAATTGTCATATTCTGTTCTTCTTTTAATCTCAGAATCATGTCCCGGACTTCCACGATTCCCTGTGGATCCAGTCCATTGATTGGTTCATCCAGTACAAGAAGGTCCGGTTCCCCTACAAGCGCAAGACCGATACCGAGTCTTTGCTTCATACCGAGGGAAAAATGTTTTGTCTTCTTCTTTCCCGTATCGGAAAGCCCGACAGTGTCCAAAATATTCTCGATATACTTTCGTTCCTGAATCCCAAATAGTTTACATTTAATCGCCAGATTCTCATAAGCTGACATGTTGCCGTAGATGCCCGGCGCTTCAATCAAACAGCTTACGCGGGAACGAACCTGCTTCAATTCCTCATTCTTATATCCGAATAATTCAATCTCTCCTGAGGTCGGCTTTGACAAACCGCTTATCATCTTCAGAAATGTTGTTTTCCCGGCTCCGTTTCTTCCGATAAACCCATAGATTGCTCCTTTTTTCACATGGAGATTCACATGGTTGACTGCCTTATGTTTTCCAAACTGCTTGGTCAGCTCATTCGTACTTAACAAATATCTGCTCATCTTTTTCTCTCCTTTTCTCTTTCTAACTTTATTCTACAAACGAAACACTAATCATTCGCAAATAAAAAGTAAAAAAAGAGTAAAGATTTACGGATGAAGTCTGTAGCCAATCCCCCAGATTGTCTCAATATACTCCCTCGCCGTTACCGCCTTGATTTTCTTACGGATATTGCTGATGTGAACATCCAGCGTCTTCGTCTCTCCCATATAAGGTTCTTCCCATGCATATTCAAAAATCTCTTCCTTACTGAAGGCTTTCGTCGGATGCTTGAGAAGAAGTTCCAAAATCGCGAATTCCTGCTTTGTAATCTTTGTCAATTCTATCCCTTCTACCACTACCGAAAATTTCTCTTTGTCTAACTTCAGCCCTTCGTATTCCAGAATATCCGGTTTACTAATTCCCTCACTCTTCCGAATCTGTACTTCTATCCGCGCCAACACTTCCTTGATATCGAAAGGCTTTGTGACATAGTCATCTGCACCGCCACGAAGAACGTCTACTTTATTGTCAATCGTGTCCTTCGCTGTCAAAACGATGACTGGGGTGTTTCCCTTCTTACGAACTTCCTTCAGCACCTCTTCCCCACTGATTCCCGGAAGCATCAAGTCCAGTAAAATCACTGCATACGTATTCGTACGCAAAAGTAAACTTGCTTCCGTTCCAGAAAATGCCTGCGTACAAATATAATGTTCTCTTTCCAAGGCTTCTTTCAAAAGTGCATTGATATACACGTCATCTTCTACAATTAAGATTGGATTCATCATACTACAAGAAATCCTCTTTTCTTCAAATCTTCTTCAATCAAGTCCAGTGTATGTTCACTATCTGCGCTGACTTTATGATAATGATAATTCGACGTAATATTCTTCAAAGGACTCGATTTGCCGCTTCGGATATCTTCCATAAATTCTGCGATATTTCTTCTGGAACGTATCATAATATTCGCTTCCATATGCCCGTATACCCTGTGATTCACCATCACATTTTCTACGCATCCTCCAAGATCTACGATGGCACAGAGCTCTTCTTCTAACTGTTCATCCGTATGCTGTACTTTGAATACCCGGCTCACTGTCTTCGGCTCCGTCAAAATGTATCCCCGATTTGTAGAAATAATCTCATATCCCGCTGCCCGGATGAGAGCAATATCCTGCACGATAACCTGACGGCTTACATGATAGTCTGCCGCCAGCTTCTTGGCAGGAATCGGTTTCTCCCCTTCCTGAATCTGTCTCACAATTCCTTTTCTTCTTTCTTCCCCTGTCATAGACATGCACAGCCCCCTTTACTCTACAGCATGAAGGTTCTTCAAAGAAATATCAAGAATTGGTGCGGAATGTGTCAAAGCGCCGCTGGAAATGTAATCTACACCTACTTCTGTCACGCGGCTGATATTTTCTTTCGTTACATTGCCGGAACATTCTGTCTCGGCGCGTCCATCAATCAGTTCCACTGCTTTTCTCATTTCTTCCGGCGTCATGTTGTCTAACATAATGATGTCAGCTCCTGCTTCCACTGCTTCTTTTACCATGTCCAGATTTTCCACTTCAATCTCAATCTTACGGACAAATGGCGCATAGTCTTTTGCCATCTGCACTGCCTTTGTCACACTTCCAGCCGCCCCGATATGGTTATCCTTTAAGAGTACGCCATCTGATAAATTATATCTATGGTTATAGCCCCCTCCAACGCGCACCGCGTATTTTTCAAAAATACGCATGTTAGGAGTTGTCTTTCTCGTATCAAGAAGCTTTGTCTTCGTTCCGTCGAGAAGCGATGCCACAGAATGTGTATACGTTGCGATTCCGCTCATGCGCTGCAGATAGTTCAAAGCCACACGTTCCCCGGATAAAAGGACGCGGATATCTCCGATTACTTTTCCCATCAACTGTTTATTCTTTACTTCATCACCGTCTTTACAGTAAAGCTCCACTTCTACCGTCTCATCCAGAAGTTCAAATACCCGTTGAAACACGTCAAGACCTGCAATGATTCCATCCTGTTTGCAGATAAGTTCTACTTCCCCTTTTACCGCTTCTTTCATGACAGAATTCGTAGACACGTCTTCGCTTGAAATATCTTCTCGAAGCGCCTGTTTGATTAATTCATCCGCCTGTAATTTCATTGTAATCTTATTCATAATTTCTCAAACTCCTTTTCTACTGTTCTTCTTGGATTTTTTTCGCCGCCCGTTTGGCAAATACAAGACTTTCCAAAAGAGAGTTGCTTGCAAGGCGGTTTTTCCCATGCACACCGTTGCAGCTTGTTTCTCCTGCCGCATACAGATGCTCCATGGATGTCCGGCTGTCGGAATCTACCCAGACTCCTCCCATAAAATAGTGCTGTGCCGGCACGACTGGAATACACTCTTTCGTCACATCATACCCTTCCTCCAGACATTTTTTATAAATGTTTGGGAAGTGGCTCAGAATCGTCTCTGTCGGAATATGCTCCATAGAAAGCCATACATACTCTGTTCCATCTTGTTCCATCTGTTCGTGAATTGCCTTGGATACTACATCCCTTGGGAGCAATTCATTGACAAAACGCTCTTTCTTCTTATTATAGAGAACCGCGCCTTCCCCTCTTACCGACTCGGAAATCAGAAATCTCCGTCCCGGATTCTTGGAATACAATGTGGTCGGATGAATCTGCACATAGTCCAAATGTTCTAAGCGAATCCCATGTTTCTTCGCAATCTCAATGGAATCTCCTGTCAAATGTGGAAAATTCGTGGAATGTGTATAGTTTCCACCGATTCCTCCCGTTGCAAGAATTGTATTTTTCGCGTAAAATCTCCATGTTCCCGCTTCGTTTTCTGCTTGAATTCCGACACAGACACCATTTTCCTCGATAACATCCGTCATTGTTGTATACTCAAGAATCTCTACATTTTCAAGCTCCTGTACTCTTGTAAGTAGTTTGCTTGTGATTTCCCTTCCTGTAATGTCTTTGTGAAAGAGGATTCTCGGCTTAGAGTGCGCTCCTTCCTTCGTATATGCCAATTCTCCTTCTTTTTTATCAAACTCTACTCCGTATCGGATCAAATCATCAATAACATCCCTGGAACCGCGAATCATAATATCTACGGATTCCTTCCGATTCTCGTAATGCCCTGCCTTCATTGTATCTTCCATAAAATCGTCATAGTCGTTTTCATCACGCATCACGCAGATGCCTCCCTGCGCCAGAAAAGAATCGCTGCTCTCCACATCCGATTTCGTCAGCATGACAATCTTCGTCTCTCTCGGCAAAGATAACGCCGCAAATAATCCTGCGACTCCAGTTCCAACAATGATAACGTCCGCTTTTTGTTCCATGTTTCATTCCTCCAAATTACTTTGCTAATTCTAACATTCTTTCCAATGCTTTTCCTGATTTTTCCCGCAGTTCTTCTGTCACATGTACCTCGTTTTCTCCCGTCTCAAGCACATGGGCAATCTTCTCTAATGTCACAAGCTTCATATCATGACAAACCGGTTCCGTCGTTGTAAAATAGAAGCTTTTATTCGGGTTTTCTTTCTCTAATTCAAATTTTACACCATTTTCTGTGCAAATGATAAATTCCTTCTTCTCACTCTTACTTGCATAATTAATAATTCCGGATGTACTTCCGAGATAGTCGGATATCCTGCAGATTGCCTCCGGACATTCCGGATGAGTCAATACTTCCGCTTCCGGATGTGCTTCTTTCGCTTTTTTCACTTCTTCCAGCTGCATCTTCTCATGCACCGGACAGAAGCCTTTGTTAAATACAAAATGTTTCTCCGGCACCTGTTCTGCCACATAGCGGGCAAGATTTTTATCCGGAATAAAGAAAATGTTCTTGTTTGGCAACGCTTTTACAATCTTCACTGCATTCGCAGATGTGACACACACATCCGAATGTTTCTTTAACTCTGCGGTAGAATTGATATAACATACCACTGCCAAATCATCGTATGTGTCCCTCATCTTCTGAATCGTTTCCGCATCTGCCATATGCGCCATAGCGCAATCTGCCGTCATGTCCGGCATCAGCACTGTCTTCTCCGGATTTAAAATCTTGGCGCTCTCTCCCATGAAAGAAACCCCACAAAATACAATTGTCTGTTCCTTTAATCCTACGGCAATTTTACTTAAATAAAAAGAATCGCCAATATAGTCTGCTATCTCCTGTACTTCCGGTTCTACATAGTAATGTGCCAGAATGACCGCATTTTTCTCTTCTTTTAGTTTTTTTATCTTTTCTACGATATCCATATTTTTTCTCTCTCCTTGTCTCAACTTCCACAATTATATCACTTGTGTTTACATGTGACAAGACACTTGTGTTACAAAAACAAAAAGGCTCTGGAACTATTTTTATTCATAGTGCCAAAGCCTCTTAATCTTCTCTACCATCCCAACAATTTTCTAAGTGTCTTTGTCTTATCTCTCGCCACCGGAAGAATCTCCGACTCATATCCTTGCATACGGATTCCAAACGCATTATTCTTCCACGGAAATACTTCTTTCACATGCTCCAGATGAATCAGATAACTTTTCTGACAGCGGAAGAATCTTTTTCCTTCCAGCTTTTTCTCATATTCCCCTATCATTTTCCCTTCATAATATTCGTGTTCTAACGTATGAATGATACATCCCCGGTTACATGTCTCGATATAAACGATATGTGAAATCTCCTCAAACACTGTCTTTCCATCACAACTAATGGCAAGCTTCTTTCTCTCCTGTTCCTCAGAGATGGTTTCCTCTTTCGGAAGCCATCGATCCAGAATCCGGGCAAGACGTTTCTGACTGAATGGCTTCATAATATAATCTTCCACTTCCAACTCAAACGCCTCTGCCGCGTATTCAGAATACGCTGTCACAAAGACAATCTTCATCTCCGGACGGATGTTTTTCAACGCTTTCACCAAATCTGTCCCCTGAATATCGCCCAGATTAATATCCAGAAACAATAAATCAAATTCCTGTTCTACCACCAGATTCAGTGTCTTTGCTCCGCTATCTGCCTCCCAGATATCCACCTCCTCGATGGATTCTCTCAACTGGTGAATCAATTCACTTCTTGCCGGACGCTCATCATCTGCTACCGCTATTTTTATTGCCATCCTTTTTCCGTTACCCCTTTCCTAAAATGCATCGTCACGCGGCTTCCGCCTTCTTCCAGATTTTCTATCTGAAGCCCGTTCTCCTCCCCATACATATTCTTCATCCTCCTATGAACATTGGAAAGCCCAATACTTTTTCCTATCTCTTCTCCCTGAGACAACTTTCTTAAAACCTCTGGGTCAAAGCCGGGACCTTTATCCTGCACCTGAACCACATAACCATCCGTCTCCTGATGCGCCGAGATATGTACCTCTCGCTTTCCGTCCCTTCCTCTTCCATGACGTACCGCATTTTCCACAATCGGCTGTAAAATCAATGTCGGAATCAAAATATGCAGTTCTTCAGACAAATCATAAGTTACCACAAGATTTTCTTCAAATCTTGCTTTTTCAATCTCCAGATAATCCTGTACATGTTCAATCTCTTCCTGCATCGGCACAAGATATGCACCATTTTCCAGATTATATCGGAAATAATCCGCAAGCGTAAGAAGAAGTTCTCTCGCCCTGTCCGAGTTCTCCCTGCACACACTCGAAATTGTGTTCAATGCATTAAAAAGGAAATGTGGATTCACTTGGAACTGCAAAGCTTTGAATTCTGCCTTCTGTCGCATCTGTTCCTGCTTTTCCAGTTTCTCCATCGCCAATTGGGAGGATGCCAGCATTCCAAAGTTATGAAGAAGTTCCACATCGCTTTGATGAAATACAAACTGCTTCTTCACCCATACAAGAAGACAGCCTACTGCCCGATTCTGAATCATGAACGGCTCCGCCAGAACCGAATACTCTCCAATCCAATCATAC
Organism: uncultured Lachnospiraceae bacterium; assembly: GCA_905197485.1. Classification (GTDB taxonomy): domain Bacteria; phylum Bacillota; class Clostridia; order Lachnospirales; family Lachnospiraceae; genus Faecalimonas. The sequence goes on from CAJJYZ010000016.1 coordinate 11,646, forward strand.
CAGGAGTCTTCTTTCGGAACGCTGTCGAGTGTAGACATTGTTCCTCTTTCCATCGCCTTCCGCGCAATTTCAGGAAGAAGTAATTCTTCTTTCTTTTGTTTCATATCCATCGGCTGAAATTTCATATCCTTTTGCTTCCATTCCAGCACCTTCCTCTCATCCGTAATCATGACTCCCATCCAGTCTGTTTCCTCCAAAATAACAGAAGCCATCTGCGCAATATTCTTTTTATTATGCAGCCCTTCTTTTAAAAGAGGAAGACTTATCTTTGCAATCACCGACGCCCTCTGAAGCTGTCTCGTACTCTCCAGTTCCTGGCAGACGAACACCGTATTGAAGCTGGAAATAAACATGAGCATCCCTATGGAGTTCAGAAGAATCATCGGAATGCTGACCGTAAGAAGCATATCCAGGATTTCCAGAACCGGAACTGTAGAACGAAGAAGACAGATTAACTCTACGATTTCCGCGAAGCAAGTCAGAACAAACAAGTCTTTATATTTCCATTTTCCTCTTTGAAAATAAGGATAGAACCCTCCTCCAAGCATCCCGATGAGAAGAAGCGAATATACGGACGGCAAGGCAAACGCCGGGTCGGGAGAACCAAAATACACATAAATACATCCGAGAAGCGAAGAATAGATTCCGACAAGCGGTCCTCCGAGAAGTCCTGCCGCCAGAGCCGCAATCACCTTCGTATTCATGTTATAATCGCCAATCATGCTTCCGAAGGCAGTCGCAACGGTAATGATTCCTCCAAAGATAAGGGATAGAAGCAAATCGCCCTTCCAGTTTCTCTTTTCCTCAAGAATCAGCTTCTGCACAAGCTTCACTTTCGAAAGCCCCGATGCAATTACGGACAAGAGACAGATATTCATTCCGATATTCCATATAAGTTCTTTGAGTTCCATGTGTCATTCCCTCCGTAATCGTCTATGCACTCTGTGCACATGATATCATATTTTCACCAAGAGCGCAAAACTATCCTTTCTTTCCTATTGGAAGAGGGGCGCCCGAAACGGACGCCCCTCAAGAGTTATGTATGATTTATTTTTCTGATTGTCTGATTAATATGTTACCGTTTTCTTCTCGTTGTATACGTCTCTGTCAAACTCTCCAATCTTATTGGCAACGAGCATACCAACCATAACGTCTACGTCTACGTTCATCAATGTACGGAACATTCCTGCAAACCAGTCGATACCGATTAAGATTGCAAGGCTGTCTAACGGAAGTCCGAGTGTAGATGCCAGGAATGTGTAAACAATGATGGAGCCTCCCGGTACGGAGATTGTTCCCATACACATCAAGCATGATAACAGAATCGCCATTCCCATCTGGAACATGGACAATTCAATTCCGGTTGCCTGCGCCATGAAGAAGATGGCTACAACATAGCACTGCGCAGCTCCGCAACTGTTCATAGACATTGTGATTGGTCCTGTAAAATCTGCTACCTTACGGCTTACACCGAATTTTGTAACCGCATCTTCCATCTTTGTCGGAAGACAGATTGCACCGGAAGTTGTCGTAAGCGCCATGATTGACATTTTCGCGAATTTCTTCGGCATCTTCGCAACGTTTACTTTACAAAGCGCTGCTGTAAGCGGTCCATAAAGTACGAACTGAATCACGTCTCCAATAAGAAGTACGAGTAAGAATTTTCCCATAGATTCCAGCACTTCGAATCCGATACGTCCGGAAACGTCTGCCAACAGACAGAAGATACCAATCGGAGCCACATTCATCACTATCTTGATGATGTTTGTTACGATTGCGTTAATTCCTTTTACCCAGTCTACCATGTTTGTATTTCCTGTCTGTTTTGTGTAAGCTCCCATCGCCACACCGAAGAACAAGGAGAACACGATACATGGTACCATAGAACTTTCTGCCATAGACGCGATGATATTCGTCGGTACGAATCCCAGAAGTGTGCTCTGCAGAGACGTCTCTACCACTTCTGTCGTCTCAATCGTCTCGGCTCCGAGCGGAACGCCCGCTCCCGGCTGCATAATCATAGCGAGCGCAACACCGAGCGCTGCTGAAATAATCGTAAATAAAATAATCCACTTGAATGTGTGGAATCCCATCTTTCCAACGTCTTTTCCGTCTCCGCCTCCAACTGCTGCGGCAACAGATGACATCACAAGAAGTACAACCGACATCTGAATCAGACGGATAAAGATATCGCCGATAAACTTCAGGTTCCCTGCCCATTCTCCAACAAGCGCACCAAATACAATACCGCCGATTGTGGCAATTAAGATTTGGGTTGTCAGAGAAAGAGAAAATTTCTTCTTTTCCATAGTTTTTTCACCTTTCCTCTCTTCCATTTTCACAATGGATGTTCCGTTTCTCATACCTTTATCATACGCGTTTCTGTATGAAGCGCAATATCTTTTGTTTCAACTGTCGTTTTTTCTGTGTAAACCGTCATTTTTCGCGTACAAAAGTTTCTCCTTATCGTAAAATAATCCACAAAAAAATTGCGCATACGCGCAATTTTTTATCGAATGTGCTCTTCCGGATTCTCATCCTCAAAATCGAAAACGCATCGTTCATAAGCATTGATGATATGAGTTTCCTGATATTTGTCGTATCGTTTGTGGTTTCTTCCATAGGACAGATGCACATGTCCATGCAAGAAAAATTTCGGATTATATTTCTCAATCAGATTGATGAAAGAGCGAAAGCCTTGATGTGGCAGGTCTCTTCCATCGTTGAGCTGATATGCCGGCGCATGTGTCACCAGAATATCGAATCCCCGCTTTCGGAACAGTTTAAACCAAAGCTTCCGAATCCTTTGCTTCATCTCACGCTCCGTATACTGATAATCACCTGGAGTATAGCGCATGGAGCCCCCCAGTCCCAGAATCCTGACGCCTTTATATTCAAAAATATCATCATCGATGCAAATACATCCATCCGGATTCACCATATCATATTTCACATCATGATTCCCATGCACATACAGTACCGGAGCCGATGTAAATGTTGCAAGAAACGACAAATAGGTCGGCTCCAAGTCTCCGCATGAAATAATCAAATCAATGCCTTCCAGCTTACTTTTCTCAAAATAATCCCAATAATACGGCGATTCATAATCCGCTATCGCAAGTATTCTCATCCTTTTATCTGCCTTTCACCTTATCTACTCCCTGCTGGGAAAATACAGGTCTGTAGTATTCTTTCAATTCTTCCGCCTTCGGAATGCTTCCGACAATATTTTCCGCAAGCCAGTCCATCGTAATAATCTCTTCCGGCGTCAAGCTTCGTTCCGGGTCGTCCTGAACCACCCCGTCCTGAGAATACAAAAGCCCATAGAACGGTGTGAATTCTCCGGAACGGATACATTTCTTCAGGAAGTCCACGAGCCGTTTCGTTCCGTCCGGAAGGTTCTGGGAACAGATGACATCCACAACACCAGAGGACATGCCCCACCAATAATTGATTGCCTGCATATCTGACGGGTCGTCATCGTATTTCCACGTTCCTTTCATAATCGTCCGAATTAACTGCTCATAGAATTTTCCCCAATGCCAGAGCGGCATGGCGAGATTCCTCGGCTGCCCGTCTTCCATGCTGAATAATCCGAAATATCTGGAGCCTTCTTCCGGTATCACCATATCCTTGCCGGATATATAGTCCGGACGAATCTCCCGAAGTTTCTCCCCAATGTTCGTCTCTTTCTTACTGGTCCATTCCAAATACACCTTCACCCTCGGGTTAATCATCTTCGCTCCGATGGCAAACGCATTGATGTTCGCAATCGAACCGTAAATCGGGTAATCCTCAATGTATGCCAGTTTATCATTCTTGGACATTGCGCCCGCCATGGCTCCCATCAGGAATTTTGCCTCATGCATTCTCGCATAATAAGTGCGGATATAGCGATGCGACGTGTTCAGGGAACAGTTCAAAATCCGAATCGCCGGATGCGCAATCGCAGCTTTTACGCTTGCCTGTACGAAAGCCGGCGTCGTCGTGCAGACGATATTGCAGCCCTCCTTGATAGCGCGTTCAATCGCCTCATCCGCCGTATCTGCCGTCACATTGTCATAATAACATGTCGTCACCTCATCCGGGAACGTCTGCTCCAGATGCAGTCTTCCAAGCTCATGGGAATACGTCCACGCGGAAGAAGCTGCCGTCTTCTCATAGATGAATCCAATCCGAAGCTTCTGGTTATTCGGAAGCAGCTTGCTAAGGAGAGGCGTCTTCTCATTATTCGGGTCCATCTTCAGCGCAATGACATCTTCACGCTCCAGAAGTTCAAACTCCTCCCAGCTCTTCGTAATCAGTGATTTCAGCTCTCTCGTCGTCTTCTCGCATACATTCTTGTATCCATAAAGCGTAATAAACGCTAAGAATGCATCTCCGGTCGTAATCGAAAGCTTTTCTCCTCCCTTTGCCCGATATTCTGCCGTAAACCTGGCAAAAATCGAACTGAAATCCAGCTTTTCTTCGCTGTTCCACTTCTCTTTTGGCTTTTTCCCAACGGCAGCCTGCAGTTTACGGAAACTTCCTTCCTTGGAGAAGTAAATATAATTAATCTGAGCCGCTTCATAGAAGTCAAGAAATTCATAGTAGATTTTATTCTCTTTCTCATTCGTACGCTTCGGAATGATACGTGTCACTGTCCCGGGAATGGATACGACGCCATAGTATTTCATCACGCTGACACGCTTATTCCCCTCTTCCACATAGAATTTATTCATATATTCGTATGCTTTAATCGGGTCCCGGATTCCTTCATTGATATGCGCCTCATTGAGCTTCGCCCACTTCAATGCGAATTCGGAATGGTCATCCAGAATCGGCATGAAATTCCCTGCAAATGCCGAACTTCTTCCTCCATTTTTTGTTCCCACAATCTGGTCTATCGGAATCTGCACGATTCCCAACGGAACTTCCGCATAAGAACCTTTGGAAGGCAGAATATCATCCAGCACTTCCAAGGTAGGCTGCATACCATGAAGCAAACGATATTGATAGTCTTTTTTCCCCATTTTATACGCTTTCGCGTAGTCTTCCATATTCATAGCTCTTCTCCTTTATCCGGTTTTACTCACACTCTCATGGTATCATAACAACACAAACGGCACAATACCTTTTCGTATTGTGCCGCTATGTAATCTTCTATCCTATCTATAACGATATCTTTCTTTCGACTTCGCAAGATGGCTTCCCATCGCATCCCGCGCTCCGTCTGCATCATGTGTCAGAATCGAGCCGTAAATCTTCTGATGTTCATCGTAGATTTCCTGTATCTGTTCTTCATAAATCATGCCGGTTCCGCTGACATGACGCATCAGATTGCTAATCGTCTGAATCATCGTGTAGATGACATCGTTGCCGGAACATCTGGCAATGCAGATATGAAAATCCAAATCGCCTTCCAGAAAATCATTGTGGTTTCCCTCCATCAATGCCCGCTGCATCTTATGGGAAATGAGAGATAACTCATGAAGTTCATTCACATCCTGGCATTCTGCCGCCAGTTCTGCCGCCTTCGTCTCCAACAAGTTACGGACCGTAATAATATTCTCAATCTGGCTTCCGTTCAAGAATAAAGACCAGGACAACGGAATGATGAAAAAGTCCGCCTCATTACTGCTGATATACGTTCCCTGTCCAGGACGGATATCTACCATGCCGAGAACATCCAGCACTTTCATCGCCTCGCGGATGGCAGAACGCCCCACATTCAGCATGGCCGCCAACTCTCTGTCCGACGCAATCTTATCTCCCTTTCGAAGCTCTCCGTCCATAATCTGCTGTGCAAAATACATGGTAAGCTGATTAATCAGGTGATTAATGCCGCTCTTCTTGGCTCCTTGCTTCTGAATCTGCAGCCTGTCTTTCTCATTCGGAAGAAGGGAGCTTATCTGTTCTGCAAACTCCTGCGAATCCATGGCAAATATCATGGGGTCCACAGAAATCTTATCTGCCGTTTTCAAAATGACATCGTTGAGTCTGGCCCCGCCTTTTGCCTCCAAGTTGGAAAAGGTAGCGATACTCATTGGTTTCTCATCCTCACTTAAGAAATGATTGATAAATTCTTTTTGCGTAAGTCCAAGATGCCTTCTGAAAATCCGAAGATTTTCTTTCTTATATAGTGAACTCAAAACTTTCCCTCCAATGTTCCGATTATTTTGGTCTTATATTTCCGACTCCTATCCTATTTTACTCCTCTAACAGCTTTGTTGCAAGCTCTGTCATGATGACTGTCGCTTTTGCAAACTCGCTGTATTTCGTAAACTCTACCGGGCAGTGGCTTCTTCCGTCTTTACTTGGTACGAATAACATCACCGTCGGGAGTACCTGACCGATTTCAAGAGAATCGTGTCCTGCGCCGCTTGGAAGATATTTGTAGCTGTAGCCATGTCTCTTACATCCTTCTTCCATCACGCTCAACATCTCTTTGGAAAGGAATACCGGCGTAATCACAAGTTTTGTATCAATCTCGTAGCTTCCGCCCATCGCCTTCACTTCCCGGTCTAACGCCGCGCGGATTCTGTTTGCAATGTCATTGATGTTGTCGTTATTCATGGAACGGATATCCACTGTAAATTCTACGCGTTCTGCAACGATATTCATACCGCCCGGTACTGTCTTGATGTACCCTGTTGTCGCAACGGTTCCATCTGCTTTTTCTCTTGCCCAATCCGGAATCTTGGAGATGACTTTCGTTGCAGCATCTACGGCATCCATACGCATATCCATCGGAGTTGTTCCAGCGTGGTCCGCTCTTCCGTATACTGTCACCTGATATCTCTGGATTCCTACGATTCCTTCTACAAGACCAAGCTCGATGTTCTCTGCGTCCAGAACCGGTCCCTGCTCGATGTGCGCCTCGAGGAAGTGTCCGATAGAACCTTCCGGCCATTTTGCTTCTTCGATTTTCTCCGGAACGAGTCCGTATTCTACCATCGCATCGTAGATGGAGATTCCATCTTTATCCTTGAAATTCTTGCAGTATTCCACGTCACGATTACCGAGCATTGCTCCGGAGCCGAAATATCCTGTTCCGAAACGCATTCCTTCTTCGTCGCAGAAGCCTACCACTACGAAGTTGCGTTTTGGTGTCACGCCGTTTTCTTTTAACTGCCTTGCCACTTCGATTCCGCATACAACACCTGCGATTCCATCGAAATCGCCGCCGTTTACAACCGAATCATAGTGTGAACCCATCATAACGCATGGCGCATCCGGATTCTCACCCTTCATCACACCGATAACGTTTCCTGCGGCATCTTCATGCACTTCCATGCCTGCTTCTTTCATCACTTTTGTCAGGTAGTTCACAGCATCTCTCGCCTCTTTTGTGAATGGCAGACGTGTACATCCGTCGCCCGGTGTAGCTGTGTACTGTTTTAAATGTTCTAAATTCGTTGCAACTCTTCCAATGATTTCATCAATTCCAATTCCCATAATGAATTCCCTTTCTCAATTTCAAATTGATTTTAAATATTTCTGCTATGATTTCTTCCGGTCAAGAATGTATACTTTCACCGGCGAATACAGCATTGCTACAACAATCATAATAAATCCAATCATACATAACACATCATTCGACATTCCAAGTCCCGCCATAATCACTGCAAACGCAATCATGATTACGATAAACGCAAGAGTCAGTCCGCCTGCTTTTGTCTTCCAAAAACTCTGTTTTTCCATTTTTCTCTCCTATCTGTCCATTCCTAAAGTGCGACTAACACATACAGGATTGCTCCGATGACAATGGTAGCCGGTACTGTAATTGAGATAATCTTCTTCAGAACTTCCCCTTCGCTTCCAAGAATATTGGCGGTTGTCGTTCCGAGAATAATCTTGCTTGGGCTGACCGCGCTTCCGATTGCTCCACCTGCTGACTGCGCGCCTAAGATTGCCGCCGCGTTGACATCCAGTAAGTGTGCCGTCTGTATCTGGAAGTCACCGAACAGAATGTTAGAGCTCATGTTGCTTCCCGTCATGAATGTACCGAGAAGTCCGACGAACGGAGCAAATACGACATATACTTTTCCGAGAACCTTAGAAATACCGTTGGCAAGAACGACCGTCTGTCCCGTTCCGCTCATAATCTTTGACATGATAACAAGTCCGATAACCGCGATTCCGGACGGCATCGTCATCGTCACAGATTTCGCGAAGATTCTCCTCACGCCTCCTTCTTTAATCCAGCCTTTGTGTTTGTAATAGAAAAGACCGATGATAGAAGAAATAAATAAAAACATACTCGCATGCGTAAACGGCTGGAACGGCGAGAAACTCTTGGACGCTTCATTTACAAATCCATATCCTGTAGACGTCTCCGGAAACGGAAGTCCAAACTGTACCTGGCTTAACAATTCATTAATCGGTTTTACAAGCAGCACAATCAATGTCAATGCGGATAAAAGGAAGTATGGGATGAACGCCTGCACGAGCGTCATATCCGGCGCCTCTTCTTCTCCTGCATTCTCGGTAAATTCCCGATTCATCAAGTCGCTGTCCTCGATGCTCCATTCCTCTTTGTACATCTTCATGCGTCCCATAAGTAACAATACTACGAGAGAAAGGCAAGATGGCAAGAAGCAGGAAAGCGTTGTGTTTACCTGTGTCAAAAGAAGTTCTCCGCCTCCCTGGATGAGTGACATCACCGCAACTGCCAGGAACCCTTTTTTCAGCGCTTTTCCTTTGCCGTAGAACCAGCAGATTGCGAATCCTGTGATTGCATTCCAGAACCAGATAAATGCCGCTGTCCAGAGAGCCGTCACAAGATACTCTTTGCTTCCCGCCGCAAGGTTTGCCGACATGGCAAGGGAATCCCATGCCGCAGCCAGCGTACCGAACGTATTGCCCCATGCCTGACCGAGAAGCGGTAAGATAACTGCCCACATCGGTTTCACACCGATTCCGATAAGAAGCGGCGCTCCAACTGCAACCGGAACTCCGAATCCTGTGATTCCCTGAAGGAAACTTTCAAAAATCCATCCCATTGCAAGCACGAGCAAAAGCTCATTCGGGAGAAGCTTCCGCATCCCGTTCTTGATGACGATAAACGCCTTCGCCTCTTCGCCTACCTGATACATCAATATGGCCGTCCACACGATAACAAGAATAATCAGCGCACTCCATATTCCCTTTGCACTTTCAGCGGCGATTAACTTGATATCTGCCTTATAGAATACCATTCCTGTGAAAATCGTAATCAACAGTCCGATTGGTGCGGCTTCCGTCGCTCCCCACTGAAACTTTATCATTAATACTAATAGTACGATAATTGGCAGAAACGCCATTATCCACATAAATAGATTTGTTGGTATATTCATGTTCATCTCCTCATTACTCATTCTGATAAGCAGAATAAGCCGGCTATAGCCTGCAGGTCTTTTCATAGACCTGCAGAAAAAACTATACCCGGCATTGCTTTAAGAATGTATTACTGTACCTGTCTTTCCGGCGATGCCGTCTGCAGCTTTGTCCAGTAATGTAATAAGTGTATGACGTCCCGGAGCAGATTCCGCAAAACGAATCGCTGCTTCTACTTTCGGAAGCATAGAACCTTTTGCGAACTGTTCCTGCGCAATATACTCTTTTGCCTGTTCAACTGTGATGTCTGAAAGCCATTCCTGATTTTCTTTTCCCCAGTTGATTGCAACTTTTTCTACCGCTGTCAAGATGACAAGATAATCCGCCCCAAGCTGTGCTGCAAGAAGGCTGCTTGCATTATCTTTGTCGATGACAGCATTTGTTCCTACAAGTCTTCCGTCCTTATCACTTACAACCGGAATTCCGCCGCCGCCACATGTGATTACAATGTGGCCGGCATTTACCAGTGTCTTAATTGTTTCAAGTTCACGAATTCTCATTGGCATCGGAGAAGCTACGACTACGCGGTATCCTCTTCCTGCATCTTCCATGCATTTCACACCATTGGCTTCGTTCTTTTCCGCCTCCTCTTTTGTTAAGAATCTTCCGATTGGTTTCGTCGGATTCTTGAAGGCTTCATCCTTCGGATCCACTTCTACCTGTGATAGGATCGTGGATACTTTTCCGTCAATATTTCTGTTATGCAATTCATATTTGATCGCATTCTGAAGATCGATTCCGATATATCCCTGACTCATGGCAACAGATGTCGGAAGCGGAATCTGTTTGTCTGTCTCTCCTGCAACAACGAGGTTGTCCATCGCATTCTGAATCATACCAACCTGTGGTCCGTTTCCATGTGTCACGATAATATCGAGTCCCTGCTCTGCAAGATCTACAATGACTTTCGCAGTTTTTGCAACTGCCTCTTTCTGCTCTTCAATATCTTTTCCTAACGCGTTACCGCCAAGAGCAATGACAACTTTCTTTTTGTCCATAGCTGCCTCCTGTTTTCTTATTCTTATGCCTCGAATCCAAGTTTCTTAGCGTAAGCTACGATCGCTTTTTCGAAACACTCGATTGGAGGATGAACTGTACCTGCACCGATCTGTCCTTTTCCTGCTACTTTGTTCGCGATACCTGTATTGATTACCGGTGTGATACCTTTTTCAACTACTAATCTTGCATCGATACCTAAGCAGATTCCCTGGAAATTCCATGTCGGAACTGTAAAGTTCGGGTTTCTGTCAATGACGATTTCCATCATCTCATTACTTGTTCTAAGAGCATCTTCATATCCGCCTGCTCCAACGAATCTTGTAACAGCCGGAGCTGCGATCATTGCCATACCACCGACACCAAATGTCTCTGTGATCGCACTGTCACCCATATCCGGGCACGCATCTTCTGCATCATATCCTGTAAAGTAAAGTCCCTGTGGTGTGTTAACAGGTCCTGTGAACCACTCATCACCCATACCTGCGATACGGATACCGAATTCATATCCGTTACGGCACATAGCTGTGACAATTGTTCCGTCTGTATCTTTTCTTGCTGCATCCATAACAGCTTTGCCTGTTGCCATCATGATGTTCAAGAAGAACTGATCTGTATCAGAAAGGAACTTAATTACGTCATAACGGTCTTTCTCGTCCATATCCATTGCTGTGATAATTGGCGCAACTTCTTTTAAGAATGCAAGGGAAGCTGCAATATTTCTCTGGTGGAACTCATCACCCATTGCAATTGCTTTTGCAACAAGCGGGTTAACTGCAAGTCCATTTTCCATAGAACGAAGTGCTTTACCAAGTGTTGGTCCTAACACGTCTCTCATCCAACGGAGTCTGTTTACAACTTCTTCATCATAAGCTCCGAAACGAAGTACTTTACCGATACCTTCATTCATTGTACAGTATGCTTTATTGCCATCTGTTGCATTTTCTACAACAAATACTGCCATATTCGGAGATGTGATACCTCCCATCGGTCCTACTGCATTGCAGTGGTGACATGGAATGAATTTGATTTCTCCGTTTTCTAACATTCTTCTTGCTTCTTCTTCTGTGTCAGCCCATTCTTCGAACATAACAGCACCAACACATGATCCCTGCATTGGATCCGGCATGTTTTTGTAGTCTACCGGAGGACCAGCATGAAGGATTACTTTTCCATTGTTTTCAGCAAACTGTGGAATTACTTCTTTTGCACGAACGTTATCTCTTAAGATTGGCTGGCTTCCTACTACTTTTGCGATTACTTCTCGGTTCTTCTCATCGATTCCTTCGTAATTTCTTAAGAAGTTTAATGTTTTGATCAATTTTACGTTACCGCCTGCTGGTGGCATCCAATCATACTGAACAACTTCACAATCAAACTGTTCTACAACTTCTGCGAAACTCTTAAGACCGATGTTGATGATTCTTGGTTTCTCAGAAAGTAATTCACGAAGTTTATCAGAAGGAGCTGCTTTTTCACATGCAACAACCTGTTTTGCACGGATTTCTTTTGCCGGCTCTTCAAAGTCTCTTCCGATTGCACGGATTGCCGTACGGCAGGCAAGCTTGTTATTTTCACAAACAATTACGCCAACTTCTTTTAATTTATTTACTGCCTCGTCATATCCCTGGAAGTCTCTTCTTGTACCACATACTGTTGCGATAAAGAATACTTTTCTTCCTGCTTTTTCAGCTTTTTCTTTTAATTCCACGATTGTTGGAAGTAAAGAACCAGCCATATCTGCGTGTGAACCGTATCCAAGCATGATATCGAGAAGAACAACACCTGTTGTCTCATCATCTACTGCTTCCTGCATACATTCAATACGTTTTGCAGGATCGATCATTGGATGTGGTTTTCCCTGTGTATAAGCATCATCTCCAAGGTCAACTACTACGTTGCCATCTAACTGAAGCATATATCCTTCAATATCCTCCGGCGGAACTTTACATCCCATTGCATCTTTGATGAGCATTGCTGCTTCATTCGCAAGTGTTCCTCCTGAGTAGTAAGCTTTGATCGTTTTTCCATCTTCTGCTTTGAAGAATGTGGAAGCATCTACATCTGCTACTGCTTCCGGAACTTCCTGTCCTCTTACAAGACCTACGGCAAGACGAGCCGCTTCATCTAATGTGTAAGCGTGATAGAAGTTCTCCTCGTGGTATTCCGGTTTCTCACCTACAAATAATGTAACAACCGGTTTTCTGAAGTTAGAAAGTCTTGCAGAAATTCTGTCTCTGACTTCTTTTGCTGGTGGTTTAGAAACGATTACAAGCACTTTCACTGCATCGTCATCTTCCATTGCATCGATCATATCCATCATTGTGATTCCACCGATGGCTGCATTTAAGTCACGTCCACCGATTCCGATGGCGTTTGTTACACCTTCGCCTAATCTGTCAATGATCGTTGTAAGTTCCTGGATACCTGTTCCGGAAGCACCGATGATTCCGATAGAACCTGGTGTTACATTATTTGTAAATGCAACCGGAACTCCCTGAATGATACCTGTACCACAGTCAGGTCCCATTACTGCAAGTCCTTTTTCATGAGCTTTTTCTTTTAATTTCTTCTCATCTTCGATGGTCACGTTATCACTGAACATGAATACATTTAATCCTTCATCAAGAGCACGGTCAGCTTCTAACGCTGCGTATGCACCCGGGATAGAAATCACTGCAAGGTTTGCTTCCGGCATTTTCTGAAGAGCCTTATCCCATGATTTTACGCTTTCTGCACCTTTTTTGTCTCCGTTTGCTGCAGACTGTTTTTTGAAGAACTCTTCACACTCATCCATGATTGTGTTAAGAAGAGCATCATCATCGATATCAGCAACAACAACCATATCGTTTGCTGTTGCAGCCATTAATTCTTCTGTATCTAAGCCGCTCTGTTTAAAAATATCCTTGTTCGCAGGTGTTGCCATCATAATGGATACTTTCTTCACACCTTCGATCGCTGAAATATGATTTGTAAGAAGCATTAATACAACCGAATCGTGGTAACTTCCTTTTTTAACAACTGTTTTTAACATATCTTCCTCTCCTTAATCGGCAAATCTGTTTTTATGATCATATCTATTGTAGTGTAAATCGTCGCTCTTTAAATATTCAACAATTTCATCTACCACTTCAATTCCGCCTTCTGCATAAGCTTTGTCTCTTCTCATAACAGCTCTTTCACCCGGGTAATAAACTTTACCAAATCCCGGAGCTGCTTTCATCTCTCCAAGCTCATCGCATGACTGAGACATGTTCTTCATGAACTGTTCTGCACCGCAGAATTTCTCCGGATCCATAACGATGATCATCTGTCCAAGTTCACGTCCTTTGGAACAATCATGGTACATAGAACTTACGTGTTTACCAAATGGTACTCCGAGAAGAATTCCGGAGAACACGTCTACCATCATCATAAGTCCATATCCTTTTGCACCGGCAATCGGTACAAGCGCATTTACTTTGTGAGGATCTGTCACAGGCATTCCTTCTTTATCTACTGCCCAATCGGCCGGAATTTCTGCTCCCTGAGATCTCTTATCAAGAATCTTGCCCCAAGCTTGTACTGTTGTAGCCATATCAAATACAACAGTTCTGTCATCTGCTGTCGGCGCAGCAAAGGAAATCGGATTTGTTCCATAATATGGTTCTGTTCCTCCATATGGCACTGCCATCGGGTCTGACTGACAGAATGTGATTGCAAGGAGTCCCTGCTTTGCACACATTTCTGTATAATATCCGATAGATCCTGTATGAGATACATTCGCCATACCTACAACTGCAACACCATTCTCTTTTGCAATCTCAATTGCCTTCTCTGTCGCTTTTGTAGCCACATAGTAACCGATTCCATTGTCTCCGTCCATAATACCGGAACAAGGGCCTGTCTGTCTCCATGTGATGTTTGGATTGTGTGTAATTCCTCCCTTGGCAATTCTTTCTGTATAGTATTCTACACGAACTGCCCCATGGGAAGCGTATCCTCTTTCATGTGCCCATGTAAGGATTTCAGCAGTCTGCTCTGCATGCTCTTCACATAAGCCCCCCTGCATCATTTTATGTTTCATCAAGTCTTTTAACTCTTGACGTGCCAGTTTCATAACTTTAATACCTTCCTTTTTCTTATATTTCTTATAGCTGAACTTCTCTGTTACAGTCCTTTGAGTAGAGGTATGCAAGATCTTCTCCACGTCCTACACCGTAGCAAGCCTGTGGGCAATATGCATCTAAGAACATGTAATCACCTTTTTTCACCGGTACCCATTCGTCATCTACACGGTACATTCCTTTTCCTGATAAGAAATACATTCCGTGTTCCTGAATGTGTGTTTCAATATATCCATGAGAAGCACCTAATTTGAATTTTAAAATGTGGAAGTTCATATCGAATCCGAAATCTCCTGCTGCCGGAAGTAAATCTTTTACATGGCAATTGTCCATTCCTTCATACTCAATCCATTCCATATCATTTGTATTCGCAACTACTGTATGTGCAGCGTAGCCTTCAATCGCATCATATCTACGTCTGTAAACGAATAATTTTGCTTCCTCACCGCTTACATTCTCAAAGCAGATGTCATTTCCTGCAGGTGAGAACATATATCCACCTTCTGTAAGTTCAGCTTCCTGATCTGCATTCTTCACAGTTACTTTTCCGGAAAGTACATATAATAATGTCTCGATACCTTCTCCACCGATTCCTCTTAAGTTCTTTCCACCTTCATGTACTGTTACAAGATAATCAGCAAAAGTAGCTCCCATAGCTGGTGAAGCAAGAATTGTAACATCACAGTTTTCATATCCAGGGATTGCGTTCTTTACAAGTCCGTCCGGCTCAAGAAGTACCCAGTTGTCTTTCTTAATTACGGAACGTGTCTCCAATAAATCCTCTCTGTATCCTGTTTGATTGTTTAAATAACTCATAATTTCGTCCTCTCTTTCTTTAATTATTTTGTTAAATTTTTATCTTGTGGTCAACCAGATTTTATATCCTTATTATCTCTCTCACTGTTACATTTTTCAATAGACATTTTCAACAAATTCACAGAATTAATTTTGTCTATTCTGTGATTTTTGCTTTTTCCCACAAAACGTCTTCCTTTTTCATCTCTTCGTGATATAATACTTATAGTTAAAATTTTTCGTTATTTTTCAACCACATTTTAGTTTTGTGGGATTTTTTAAAACATACAGGAGGTTCACATGTTACAGACAAAAGAAATCGACTTACATCCAGACGGATATTCCAAAAAAGCAATCGTTTATTCCGATTCTGATATCGCACAAAAAGCAGCGATTCTATACTTCCATGGCGGCGGTCTTCTCTACGGAGATAAATCCGATTTGCCGGACTACCATATCGAGCGGATGACACAGGCAGGATATGCCATCATTGCCTTCGATTACCCGCTGGCTCCCGCAGCAAAGCTCCCTGCTATCATGGAAGACGTCTGTCTGTCCATCAACCATTATCTCGAACATGCCAAGCAATATACCGAAACTTTGCTCCCGTATTTTCTGTGGGGTCGTTCCGCCGGCGCTTATCTCTGCCTTATCGCGGCGGCTCATGGCAATCTGAATATCAAGCCGAAGGGAATCTTATCGTATTACGGATATGGCTTTCTCTGCGACAACTGGTTCCATATCCCGAGCAGATTTTACTGTTCCCTCCCGACCGTAAGCGAAGCCTGCCTTTCCACTATTCCAGAAAGCATTCATACGACCGGAGACCTGGAAACACATTACAGCGTGTATGTCTACGCAAGACAAAAAGGCTGCTGGAAAGACCTCATCTACGAGGGACGTGACAAGTTCTTCTTCCTGGACTACTCACTCCGCACATGCGATAAGCTTCCTTGCCCGCTTTTCTGCGCCCACAGCATGGGAGATACGGACGTTCCTTACGAGGAATTCCTGGCATTGTCTTCGAAATATTATGCCCAACGTTATATCGCCTCATGCAACGAACATGACTTCGACCGGAATACCGAGATTCCTGCGACAATCTCCCTATTGGATTCATCAATTGAATTTCTTGATAAAATCATGGAAGCATAAAATATCCACCTATTCAAAAAGCATTTTTACAGCCGTTCTCATACCAAACGTTGTAAAAATGCTTTTCCATTTCACGTTTTATTATTTCTCAAAAATCGTTCCTTTACAGAATGATTTTGAGGATGGCATTGCTTTCATCAACAAGTAGTATGTAACACCTGTCGGAATCAAGCTGATATACCATGATAATTCCATAATGAATAAAGAACACACAGAACCAACTAAAATCGCAATAATTGCCGCCCAGTTAATTCCTTTAAACGGACCTTTCTTATCGTACATATCGTTGACATCCAGTTTCTTCTTACGCAAGATGAAGAAGTCTACAGCCATGACCGCAAAAATTGGTCCTAAGAATGCAGAATAGAACTGCGTGAACAGATTGAGTCCCGCTGCCGAATCTGCCGTCACCAATTTCCAAGGCATGACGCATGCAGATAAAACACCTACCAAAATTGTGGCGTGTGTCCATTTCATCTTGAAGGATTCCATAAGTACATATGCCGGTGGCACGATATTGTTCAACACGTTTGTTGTAACCTGTGCAAACGCGATAAACAGCAATGTTACAACTGTCAGGAATTTGCTTCCCATTGTTGTAGAGAATACTTCTACCGGGTCGCTGTTTCCTGTCGCCGCTGTCACGAGAAGACCAATCAATCCCATAAACAATGTAACAGGAAGGATAGAAACTGTGTAAATGCTTGTCGCTTTTACCGGTTTAATGTCCGGTGTCGCATTACGCGAATAATCGGATGCATTGATAATCATTGTAGAGTAAATACCAAGGAATGATGTTGTTGCTGCCCAGAACGGCATTCCCCATGTTCCCTTGATTCCCGAGAATACATCTCCAATCTCTGTCGAGAACTGTGTATTTACTACATATAACATATAAATCAAGATTCCGATGATAAAAATACAGGAAATGTTCTCCATCCATTTGATTCCTTCAAAACCTTTGATTGCAAGCGCCACCTGAAGAATTGTAAATAACGCATATACAACCGGAAGGTTATCGAATCCAAACAGAATCTTACAACAACTGTTGATGGCTCCTGCACCTACCCAGCTCTGGAAACCGAACCATACAATCGCAGGCAGTCCACGAAGAATACCAGGAATCTTCACACCTGTAGTACCGAAACTGCTTCGAAGCTGCACTGTAAACGGAATCCCGTAAATGTGTCCCGCCTCACCGATAACCGCAAGAGCTACCGCAATGACGAGACATCCGATACACATAGCAAGAATGGCCTGTGGTACTGTAAGCACACCGATGAGTCCTGCTCCCATCGAGAACGTACCAACCGATACACATCCCCCCATGAAGCTTGCCGCATAGGAAAGCGGCCCCATAATACGTTTCTTTGTCGGCTGTAAATCCGGGTCAACATTTTTGGCCAGTTCCGGATTCAAATTTTTATTATCTATGATACCCAAATCTCTCTTCTCCTTTCGAACGGATGATTATTTCAGCTTTTTCACCAATTCTCCGCATCCTTTTTCTCCGACGATTTTTCCGTCTTCCGCAACGACGTTTCCACGAACCATCGTAAGAACCGGAAGTCCTGTTCCTTTCAATCCTACGAACGCGGAAATCTTATTCACATACAAAAGGGAATCGCTCGTAATCTCCCACTCTTTTTTCGGGTCTACAATCAATAAGTCCGCATCAAATCCCGGTTTGATGTCACCTTTCTTGCCATAGATACCGAATGCTTTTGCCGGCTTTACAGACATCGCGTTTGCAAGTACTGTCGGGCATACGCCACGTTTTACAACACCTTCGCTGAACGCCGCCTGGAAACCGCTCTGAATACCGGAACATCCGCCCCATACGTCGAATACAGTTTCAATTTTCTTTCCTAAAATCTCATTGTATTTCTCATCGTAAGAGCATGGAGAATGGTCGGATGCGATACCGCTGAATACGCCTGCTTTTACATATTCCCACATCTCTTCCACACACTCCTTCGGTTGAAGAACCGGAGCGCATTTATAAAGAGGTCCCTTTTCAATGACATCATCTGCCGAGAATGTAAGGTAATGTGTACATGTCTCTGCTGTGATATCATATCCTTCATCCTGTGCGGCTTTGATTTTCTTCGCAACTGCCGGATGGGAAACATGACAGATATGTGCCTTGCATCCTGTCGCCTTTGCAATCTCAATAATTGCATCCGTCGCAACAATCTCTGCCACAACCGGACGGGATTCCAAGAATGCCTTCCAGTCGTTCCGTCCGGCTTCTTTCATTCTCTTTTCCTGATTCTTAATAATCGCATAATCTTCGCAGTGGAATCCGGCGCGTCCGTCAAACTGTTTGATGATGTCCATCGCTTCCAATGCCTGTCCATAATTCAAAGACTCATAGTCTGGAGAAACCGGTCCGATGAAAGATTTAAAGGAGACACATCCCTTTTCATCTAAGTCTTTCAAGTCGTCGAAGTTATAGCTTGTAAGTCCTCCCCAGAAGCAATAATCTACATACGCATTCGGGGAAACTTTATTCTCTTTGAAGTCAAATGCATCTGCATTTGTGAGGCATGGGTCATTCTGAAGAGGCATATCGATGACTGTCGTATATCCTCCAAGGGCTGCCGCTGCAGTTCCATGCTCATAATCTTCACGCCATTCAAATCCAGGGTCGTTTAAATGCGCATGCGTATCGATTGCGCCAGGGAACACATAGTTCCCTTTCGCATCAATCACTTTATTTGCTTCCAATTCCACTCCGGCTTCCAAAACAGCTGCAATTTTTCCGTCTTTGATTGCAATGCTGCCTTCTGAAATCGAATCTGCTGTTACAATTTTTCCATTTTTAATTAATACATCAAACATAAGGAATCTCCTTCCATTTTACTCCAAGATTGTTCCTTTTCTGAAACGTTCGCATGATTTCATATTCTTCATACCGAAGTAGTAAATGAGACCCGTCGGAATCGTTGCTGTAAAGAACGAAATATCAACATTGATTAAACCGATGACAGCTCCTACTGCAATTGCAAGAATCGCTGCCTTATTCACACCCGCATGGTCTCCATTCTCATTGTAGAGGTCTGCCAAAGCTTCCTCTGAGTAATGTCTCTTATGAAGAATGAAGAAGTCTGTAATCAATACTGCGAAAATCGGTCCGAAGAACGCAGTGTAAATCTTAACGAATACGTCCAGACCTGCCGCAGAGCTATCGCTTGTCAGAATCCAAGGACAAGTTGCAACTGCGAGAACACCAACAAGAATCACCGCTGTTCTGTGTTTCATCTTGAATGCATCCATGAATGCATATGCAGGCGGAATAACATTACTTGCAAGGTTTGTAGATAACTGAGCAAAGATGATAAATCCTAATGTCACAACGAGGACGAATTTGTTATCTACCATCTGTGCAAACGCGTTGATTGGGTTTGCAATTCCTGTCGCTGTGGAAGCCATAGCACCGATGAGTCCAAGTAATACTGTTGCCGGAACCATCGCGAGGAAGTAAGATGCTCCACGCTTCGTTGCGGAATATCCGCCCTTCATCTCACGAGAATAGTCTCCTGCGTTTAACATTACCGTTGTACTGTTTCCGAAGAATGCGATAATCGCTGCGATAAACGGCATTCCCCATGTTCCTTCTTTATTCAGAAGTTTTGCACCAATCGTATCTCCGTACTGGGAAATACAGATGTATAACAGGTAAATCATAGCGATGGAAATTACGACGCCGCCGATATTTCCAACCCATTTTGCTCCCTGGAATCCTTTGATAGAAAGGAGAATCTGTACCACCTGGAACAAAATGAAATATAACCAGATATTATCATATCCAAAGAATGCGATGGAAATATTGTTGAGGGCTGCTCCGCCTAACCATGTCTGGAAACCGTACCACACGATACCAGGAAGCCCTCGAATCATAACCGGCACGATACTTCCTTTTGTACCGAACGCACTCTTTAACTGTACCGCGTAAGGAGCTCCTGTCTTGTAACTGAACTGGTCGTTCATCGCGATACCTACAACCAGAATCATGGAACCTATCAATACCGCCGCAAACAACTGAACTAAGTTCAATCCTTTTTCAAGCTGTGCGGAACCCATCGTCAGCGTTCCGATGGAAATACATCCGCCGAGCCATAACATGGTGTTGGAACCCCAACCCATGATACGGTCTTTTTCTTTAATCGGCGCCAGAGAACTGGCTTCTTTTTTTACTTCATTGTTTTTTACTTCACTCATAACTCTCTCCTGTGTTTCACTTCCATTTATCTTACCGGTGTAATGTATTCGCCGTATCCGACCGCTTCTTCTTTGTACATACCGTCTTCGGCAACCACTTTACCTCGAATAATCGTACATACCGGAGCGCCTTTTCCTTCTAAGCCATCGAAGCAGGATACATGTCCCTTCGTCAACAGTTTCTCCTGTTCACATTTCCATGCTTTTTCAGGGTCTACGATTACGATGTCTCCATCGAATCCAAGTTCAAAAGCGCCTTTTCGTCCGTAGAGTCCGAATACTTTCGCCGGATTGTAGTCCATCACTTTCGCAATAAGAGTCGGACATAAACCTTTTTTATGAACAACCATATCGAACATCATCGGAAGGAAATACTGAATCGCGTTGAGTCCGCCCCATGCATGCCAGATATCTTTTGTCGCATTGTCTTTCTCGTCATCTGCCGCCGGAGAGTGGTCGCTTCCCACACAGGATAACGTTCCGTCCAGCACATAGTCCCAAAGTTTTTCCATGTCTTCTTTCTTTCTCATCGGAGGAGTACATTTTGCCGGAGCGCCCTTCTCGAATACGAAGTCTTCTGTGAATCCAAGGTAATGCGGACATGTCTCCGCTGTAATCGGAAGTCCTTCATGAATGGCGTCCTTTACAACCTGCGCTACCATCGGATGGCTGACATGGCAGATGTGCACTCTTCCACCTGTTGCTCTCGCCATATCGATAACGTTCTTCGTTGCAACGAGCTCTGTCCATACGTCATGAGAATCTAAGAAGTCACGAATCTTCTCTTCGTTTGTGCGTCCTTCTTTTGCTTTCGCTTCTTTCTCTCTTTCGTAAACCTGTCCCCACTCTTCACAGTGGAATCCGCAAAGTGCATTATAAGGTTTCAGAATCTCCAACGCCTTTCTTACATTTCCCATATTCACTGTCGGGAATAAATCTCCATTCGGACATGTGAATCCTTTAAATGCCGCAACACCGCAGTTGTGAAGGTCTACCAGGTCGTTCATGTTGTTTTTCACAGAACCCGGCTGGTCGTCATAGTCTCCAACGATTCCTCCCCACAATGCGTAGTCGATAACAGAATGTTTACTAATCAGACCCATTTTCAAATCAAAAATCTCTTTGTTCATCAAAGAAGGGTCATTGTTGAGCGGCATGTCAATCAATGTCGTACATCCTGCCACTGCCGCTGCGCGGGAACCCGTCTCGAAATCTTCACGATACTCGAAGCCCGGCTCGTTCAAGTGTGCATGGCAATCGATGATACCCGGAAATACATAGTTTCCTTTTGCATCAATCACTTCTTTTGCTTCCACTTCTTCTCCCGGAGCAAGAAATGCTGCATACTTCCCGTCCTTAATCGCTACCGTTGCTTCGTAGATACGGTCCGGTGTAACCAGCTTTCCATTTTGAATCAATAAATCATACATAACTTTTTCCTCCTTCTCGTCTTATATTGCGGTTTTCTCTCTTTTCTGCTACCATAATACGTACAATCCAGCAGGAAATCCCCTTCAGGAGGTATATATTATGAATCACAGGATTATACAAGCGTCTGATTTCGCGCTGCATATATTAAAAAATAAACGAAACGGTGAGATTCATTCCGTTTACCGCAAAACAATCAACATCCGTATGGATGGAGTTCTTCTCGCGCTCCAGGCGTGCCAATCGCCTGTATCGCCGATTAGCCTTATCACAGAACTTACAGAAGATTCCATGAAAGACTTGCATCTTCAGGAAGGAACTGCCGTAACTGTCACAGATTCCTCTGTCAATCTCGGCTCTCACGCATTTTCTTTTCACGATTCGGAAATCATACAAACCGAACTGAAAGAAACGCTCTCCTTCTCCTGTATCCAATTACTAAAAGAACATTTGAAAACGGTCATCCTATCCTCCCATACCGGAGGATTCGACACTATTTTTCATCTGAGCCAGCGGAAAGATTCTCCGCTTCCTTCTCTGATATTAGAAGGCAGCCGCAGCTACTTGTCTCAAGCCTATTATTCCATACTGGATAAAGATTATACATCTTCTTCCAGTTCCTTACGCCGTCTTATCGGACTGGGTACCGGGCTTACGCCATCCGGAGATGATTTTTTATGTGGTCTTTTGGCCGGCCTGATTCTGATTGGAAAAGAAGCTTCTCCTTTCGCTCTTCTCCTAAAAGAAGAAATCAGAACCCATCTCTCCAACACAAACGATATCAGCCAGGCCTTTCTCTGCTGCGCACTGGATGGACGATTCAGTCTTCCTGTCCTTCGTCTGACAGACATACCGGAGGCTATGTCTATTCACGCTTTGTTTCAACAAATCGGACATTCTTCCGGAATTGACACACTCTGCGGCATTTTATTCGCTCTCGGCATGAATGATAATATCTTTTAAAAACGGGCAGGTGTAAAAGCACCTGCCCGTTTACTTGTTTCTAGTAATTATGTACAGTTATTTCGCTCCACCGTCATACTTCTTATGTATATTGCTAATTATAGTATATTCCACCCATTAATTCATTGGCTTAAAGCGATAAATACAAATACATTTTCTATCCATATTGGACAAATCCGAAAAGTCCATATTCGTCCTGTTATTTCCCTAAATACTTCGCAAGAATCTCATTCAAATCCCCAACAATTCCGTAATCTGCAATGTTGAAAATCGGAGCTTCCTCATCCTGATTGACCGCAATCATAAGCTTCGTATCTTTGATTCCTTCCGTATGCTGAATCGCTCCTGACACACCAAAAGAAAGACAGATGCGCGGTCTGATAGTATAACCGGTCTGACCAATCTGATGCTCGAACGGGATGAACCCTGTATCCACGAGAGGTCTTGTTCCTCCGATTGCAGCATCCAGGCTGTCCGCAAACTCTTTCAGAAGTTTAAAGCTTTCTTCGCTCTCCGTTCCACGACCACCTACTACGACTATTTCCGCCGCAAGAATGCTGTCCGCATTGGAAGCTGCCGGACGTTTTTCCACAACTTTCACTTTCGATACCGGAATCTCGACATCCAGATATGTCACTTCCGCTTTCTTTCCTTCCTGCTTCTCATACGGCGTATATACACCCGGTCTTACCGTCATCATCTGCGGATACACGTTCTCTTTTGTCACGATTGTTACAAAAACGTTCTCACCGAAAGACGGTTTGTTCTGCTTGATGTAATAGGAACCGTCTTCTTTTGTTCCTACCAACAATTCTGTACAGTCTGCGGTCAGTCCGCATCCAAGTTTCGCAGCGACACGTGAGAAAATAGAACGTCCTGTCATTGTCGCAGGAACGAGCACGCTTGAAGGCTCAATCTTGCGAAGCATATCTGCAATGACCTGGCTTACCGCGTCATCCTGAAACGCATAGTCTTTGTCCGTTTTCACTGCATAGACTTCATCCAGGTCCAGGCCTTCCAACTGTGCAGCGATTGCGTCACAGTCGTCAGACACAACGATAGCAGAGATTTTTTCTTTCGTTGTCTCCTGAATGAAATGTGCTGCGGAAACAAGTTCTGACACAACAGTTTCTACATTTCCGTTATAGTGTTCTGTAAAAACACAAATTCCATTAGCCATTTAATTCTTTCCTTTCTCAATCTCGATTAATTCTTTGATTTTCGCCGCCATCTCTTCCGGTGTTCCATGAAGCATCGTTGCCTTTCTTGTTCTCTCCGGCGAGAAGGAATCCGTTACGATAGTCGGAGAACCAGGAAGACCGATTTCCTCTTCCGCAAACTGAAGCTCCGCGTTCGTATACAACGCAAGCGGTTTGCTCTTTGCCGCACGTTTCGTACGAAGCGTTGCAAGGCGAGGTTCATTGCATCCGAAGCACACTGTCATGAGCGTTGGAAGCTCTGCTTCTATTACCACTTCCTCTCCCTGATATTTCTTCACCGCCTGAATCGTCTCTCCTCCGGCATATTCTACCGCAGACACTTCTGCAACGTGTGGAATATTTAAGTATTCTGCAACCATAGCTCCCACCTGTCCCGTCGCTCCGTCGGAAGAAAAAGCTCCGCTTAGAATCAGGTCAAATTCTCCGTATTTCTCGATTGCTCTCGCGAGAGGTTTTGCCGTCGCAATCGTGTCGGCTCCTCCGAGACATCTGTCGGAAATCAGCACGCTTTCATCACATCCGAGCGCTAAGGCATCTCGGAGCGCTTTCTCTGCATCCGGCGGTCCCATCGTAAACACAACCACTTTTCCTTCTGTCTGTTCCTTCAAAACCATCGCTGTCTCAATCGCATTCAAGTCAGCCGGGTTAATCATCCCCTCGGAACTCGCGCGCACAAGCGCGTGAGTTTCCGGGTCTACGGATACGTCATTCGAAACAGGAACCTGTTTAATAAGAACTGCTATATTCATATCCTTCTCCTATCTAAATCCAATCAATATTTCCGGGCTTCTTATTCTTCGATGAGACGTTTGAATGCCCAGTTTTCAAGCAACGGTGTAGATTCTCCTACCATGATGAATTTTGCAAGGTCGCGGCTTGCTGCAGGCGCTTCAATCACACCGTTTCCGCCGTATCCTGTTGCAAGCATATATCCTTCTACCGGTGTCTCTCCGAGGATTGGCCAGAAGTCCTTCGGCTCTGCTCTGTATGATAACCAGGAAGATACAAGACCGCTGTCCACGATACCAGGTACTTTTGCATCTAACTGGTCTAATAAGAAGTCGATGAAGTAATCATCTGTTCCGCCTGTTGCCGGTAATTTGTCCGGGTCCCACTGTCCTGCATGCATTGGGTTGCTTAAATCCATAGAAAGGTGTGATTTACAGATGAAGATGTTATCTCCTGCTCTCAATGCATAGAACTCTGGGTATTTTAATACCGGGAATGTGTATCCAAGTTTCTTTCCCGGAGGACATAAGAAGAATGCCTCTGCTTTTGTATGCCAGATTGGTACGTCTACCCCAACCATTTCTCCTGTGAATTTGCTCCATGGGCCTGTACAGTCTACTACAACGTCGAAGTCATAATCGATTCCTTCGCTTGTCTTTAATCCTGTCACTTTGTTATCTACTACTTTTACTTCTGTTACTTCCACGCCTGTTTTTACAGTTCCGCCGTTTGCCTGTAATTTCTTTGCGTAAGTGTTGGAAATCATGGTTCCGTCAAAGTATCCGTCATCCTGTGTATAACCTGCTCCAAGAATGTTGTCTGTGGAAATATCAGGAAGGATTTCTTTGATTCTGTCTTTATCTGTGATGTATTCTCCTGTGTATCCCGCTGCTTTTGCAAGAGCGATACCTGTTTTGATTACTTTTTCTACTTCTTCATTTGTAGCAACAACAAGTGTACCTGTTTTGTCAAATCCTGCAGAACCTTTCTCCTCTTCTTCCATTTTTAAATAAGACTCAAATCCATAAAGTCTGACGTCCCAATATCTGTTCTTCAAAGAGTCATCGAAGAGACATACTGTTCCTGCAGATTTTGCTGTGGAAGCTCCTCCGATTGTGTTTTTCTCAAATACAGTAATCTCTGCGTTATCATAGAGACTTAAGTGATATCCGAGACATGTTCCTGAGATACCTCCACCGATAATACCAATTCTTTTCTTTTCCATTTGCGTTACCTTCCTTTCTCTTTATCCCTAACATGACCTATTTCATGTTATCTACTTTCAATACTGTGTTTAATAAAACCTGACATCCTTTTCCGATGTCTTCGCTTTCTGTAAATTCATATCTGGAATGACTGATTCCGCCTTTGCTCGGCACGAAAATCATTCCCGTCGGAAATACCGGAGCCATCGTAAGCGAATCATGGAATGCTCCGCTTGGGATAACCGCATATTCATATCCCAATTCTTTCACCGACTCTTCAATCGCATCCTTCACCCAGTCTTTCATCGGTTCCGGCGCATGGTCGGAAATCTTCTGAAATCGGAAACTTAATCCGTTCTCCTCACATACTTTCTGCAAATATGCAAACGCCTCTTTTCCGACCGCATCCATCACAGAACGCTCCTGGTCGCGAATCTCCAGGTGGAATAAACAGCTTCCCGGAATTACATTGACCGAATTCGGAGTAACCTTTATCGTTCCTACCGTCGCAACTGTAAATTCTGTTCCGTTCTTCTTCACAATCTCCGGAATACGTGCAATAAGATTGGAAGCCGCAACCAATGCGTCTTTTCGGTCGCTCATGGCAGTGCTTCCCGCATGATTTGCTTCCCCGGTAATCTCGATTTCAAACCTCGTCACCCCTGCAATGGAAGAAACGACTCCAATCGGTGTCCCCGACTTGTCGAGGCGGGCTCCCTGCTCCACATGAAGCTCCAGAAAGCATTTCACATCTTTTGGGTCCTTTTTCGCTTTCTGCGCATCTTCTACATGGATGCCATAACTTTTCACCACGTCTTTTCGTTCCATACCGTACATATCCACATCGTGTTCCGATGCATGTGCATCCACACCGCAGATGGCGCTGCTTCCGAACAGTCCGCTTCCGAACCGGAATCCTTCTTCATCTGTAAATACGACAACTTCCAACGGATGATTCGGAACATATCCCGCTTCTTTCATCGCCTCGCAGACTGCCAGTCCTCCGACACATCCAACAACTCCGTCATACTTTCCTCCGTCCGGAACCGTATCCAGATGGGAGCCCATCACAATCGCCGGAAGGCTCGAATCTTTCCCTTCCATCCTGGCAATGATGTTCCCCGCTTCATCCACACGTGTCGGAATGCCAAGCTGTGCGAACCAGCTTCTGAAAAGTTCACGCCCTTTGACATCCTCTTTGGAATAAGCAATTCTGGAAAATGTCCCGTCCGGCTGTTCTCCGCACTTGTAAATTTCCTCTAAATGGATAATTGCTTTTTCTGCGTCAATGACCATTTTCTCTTCCTCCTTCACAATTTCCATAAAAACACCGCTTCATTTTTGTTCACTTTTTACAATTATAGATTATATACTCTTTTCCCCTTGTCTATATTTGACATTATAGTTTATTTTTTAACAATTTACATCTGCACATTGTGGCAAAAATAACAAAAGCATTTTATCCATGACAGATAAAATGCTTTTGTCTATTCATATTCTTCTTTTAATTTATCCAAAATCTTGCATACGATGATTCCGATTCGAACACTCAGCATCTCCCGCGCGTCATCAAACCGCATTCCCGTAATATCCACAATCTTCTCGATTCGATACGCAACGGTTTTATAGTGAACATGCAACTCCTGCGCCGTCTTCATCAAGTTCTGATTATAGTCCAGATATGTACGGAGCGTCAGGAGCAAGTCTCCCTTCTGGCTCTTCTTATCGGAATAAAGCTTCTGAAGCGTCTCAGGAATGTACTCCTGCAATTCTTCCTTCGTCTTTAACCCGGACAGTAATTTCAAAATCCCCATGTCGGAAAACATCAACACATTCGACGCCGCTTTCCCGAACACATCCCCCGCAATATCAAGAAATCCAAGCGCATCGCTTGCCTCTCGGTAACTATGCTTCAGATTCACAACGCCGTCCGCTTTCTTCCCAACACCGGCCTTAATTTCAAAATTCTTTTTCTGCTCCTGTACAAACCCTTGCATCTTCTCCATGGCGGACTGCATAAAGGTACGGAACATGCATTCCTGCGCTCCTTCTTCTTCCGCTTCGACCACAATGACCTTATCCAGGTCATTCAGAATAACCGCCTTCGGGAATACCCTTCTTACTCCTTCTTTCAGCACATTGACATCATTGACCTTCAAATTGATATCTTTCGGTTCTTTCCCCTTTCGATATTCCATGCTGAACACAACCGCCCGATACACACCGCCAAAGGACATGCCGAGAAGGCTGACATTCTTCTTCATCTCCTCAATAGAATGCGTCTCGCCGTTCAGGATGTTGTGCAAAATATCATTCTGATACTTCTTCTCCAGCTCCAGAACCGCATAGCGTCTCGACAATTCATACTGCAGCGCGGATACCGCGCTTTCAATCGCAATGTAATCCATGACATCCAGTGATTCCGCCGCCTCTGTCACGACGAGATACATGCGCGTTCCAAACATTTTCTTGAGATGAATCATATATTGGTTGACAGTCCTTCCTTCCCCATAGATACGGACTTTCCGCTTCATATATTGATAATTGGACGCGGTTTTCGGCTCCACTTCCACCGGTTCTTCCAGAATCTCGATGTCGCTCGGCGTCGTCTTCGTCTCCCCCATACAGACGCCGTTCTGGTCATACACTCCCGTCGGATTCCCGATAAGCTTCCCGAGCACCGTAAGAAGCTTCACAATTCCATCTTCCTCCGGTTTCTGCGATAGCATGATGGCTTCAAAATTATCCCTGGTTGTCTTAAAATATTTCAGCCGCTTGACTTCATCGCTAAAGAGCTCCTCCATAATCACCTGCATAACGTCCTTGAAGGAAGTATCAAACGAAATCGACAGACATGGCGTTCCGCTTCGTTCCGCATAAGCCCGGAATAATTCAATCTTCTCGTCCGCCAAGTCCACATTACGCCCTTTCTTCAGAATCACCGCGCTGATTTTCTTCTTCTCCAGTTCCCTGATACAATCCTCCACTTCCGAAAGACTGCACGATTTGAACGCATAAAGCCCGGTCAGAAGCACTTCCCCACCGTTGATAAATTTGACAATATCCGGAGCCTCGATGATTGTGACCCCTTCTATCTCATTGTCCAGGTACGCTTCTCCTGCAATCACCTTCATCTCGCCTATGGCTCCCTTTTCAATTAAGTCTCTTACACAGTATTTCATAACCTTCCCTTTCGTATCCGAATCTTCTATGTCCTGTTCATTATAGCACCTTTTCCGGGAAATCACTACGAAAATTCCCGCACGCACCTTCCAAAGAAAGTATATGCGGGAATCTTATCTTCCTAATCTTCAAATGTCTCTTTTAATTTATCCATGAAACCTTTTTTCTTCTTTTTCTTCTCACCATCCGTATGCTCTTCCGGTGTATTCAAAGAATTTCCTGTCAATTCATCGAATTTTCTAAGCGCTTCTTTTGCTTCTGCGCTTAATTTCTCCGGTGTCTGAATGACAAGTGTGACGTAATGGTCTCCTCGAACTTGCGGATTACGAAGAGATGGAACACCTTTTCCTTTCAATCTTACTTTCGTATCCGTCTTTGTTCCCGGTTTCACATTGTAGAGAACATCTCCGTCTACCGTCTTAATGCGGACTTCCGCCCCAAGCGCTGCCTGGGCAAACGTAATCGGAGCCGTTGAGAAAATATGTACATCCTGTCTCTGGAAAATCGGATGTCTGGAAACAGTTACCTCTACGAGCAAATCGCCTCTTGGACCGCCGTTGATGCCCGGCTCTCCTTTGTCCCGGATACGAACGCTCTGTCCATTATCAATTCCGGCCGGAATCGATACAGAAATCTTCTTCTTCGTAGAAACATAGCCTGTTCCGCCACAGTCTGTACATTTTTCTTTGATAATCTTACCGGTTCCCTGACAATCTGGACAAGTCTGCACATTCTGAACTGTTCCAAAGAAAGACTGTTGCGTATAGACAACTTGTCCCTTTCCACCACATTTCGGACAAGTCTCCGGAGAAGTTCCCGGTTTCGCTCCTGTTCCGTTACATTTCGGGCAAGGGTCTTTGATGACTACCTCCAGCTCTTTTTCACAGCCAAATACAGCCTCTTCAAATGTAATGCGGACACCCTTACGGATATTCGCTCCTTTCATCGGGCCGTTGCTTGCGCGTCCGCCTCCACGACGTCCGCCTCCGAATAAATCTCCGAAGATATCTCCAAAGATATCGCTGAAGTCCGCTCCATCAAATCCTCCGAAGCCGCCAAATCCTCCGGCGCCGCCTGCTCCTCCATCAAATGCCGCATGACCAAACTGGTCGTACTGACGGCGCTTCTCCGGGTCGCTCAACACCGCATACGCTTCCGAAGCCTCTTTGAACTTCTTCTCCGCTTCCTTATCTCCCGGATTCATATCCGGATGATACTTTTTGGCTAATGTTCTGTATGCTTTTTTCAAGGCTGCTTCATCGGCATTCTTGTCTACCCCAAGCACCTCATAATAATCTCTTTTTGTCTCAGCCATTCTTGTATTCCTCTCTCTTATAATGTGACTGTCATATTTTTACGTACAAGTCTGCGGAACCCGATATTTCTCGGATTCCGCAGAACCTATTTATTGTTTATGAAACACGCTGTCGTGTCTTATACTTCTTTGTAGTCTCCGTCTACTACGTCGTCACCGTTGAATCCTTCCGGTGCAGGTCCTGCTTCCGGTGTAGGTCCTGCCTGTGGGCCGGCTCCGGCTGCTCCTGCTGCTGCGCCTGCCTGCTCATACATTTTTGTGAATAATTTCTGAGCGCTTTCCATTAATTTTTCTTTTCCGGCTTTGATTTCTTCTACCTGAGCGTCTGTCATTGTCTCCGGTGTTGATTTTGCAAGGATGTCTTTTAATGACTGAATATCGGCTTCTACTGCGCCTTTTTCTGTTGCGTCAATCTTATCTCCCACTTCTGAAAGAGCTTTCTCTGTCTGGAAAATCATAGCGTCCGCATCATTTCTTGCATCGATTGCTTCTTTACGTTTCTTGTCCTGAGCTTCGAATTCTGCCGCTTCTTTTACAGCTTTCTCGATATCGCTGTCAGACATGTTGGAACCTGCTGTGATTGTAATGTGCTGTTCTTTACCTGTTCCAAGGTCTTTTGCCGATACGTTTACAATACCGTTGGCATCGATATCGAATGTTACTTCAATCTGAGGGATTCCACGTGGAGCCGGTGCGATTCCATCGAGTCTGAACTGTCCGAGAGATTTGTTATCTCTTGCGAACTGTCTCTCACCCTGTACAACGTTAATATCTACTGCGGACTGGTTATCTGCTGCTGTAGAGAAAATCTGGCTCTTCTTTGTAGGAATCGTTGTGTTTCTCTCGATTAATCTTGTAGCAACACCGCCTAATGTCTCGATTGCGAGTGAAAGTGGTGTAACATCCAGTAATAAGATATCGCCTGCGCCTGCATCTCCTGCTAATTTACCACCCTGAACAGAAGCTCCCAAAGCTACACATTCGTCTGGGTTTAAGGATTTGCTTGGCTCGTGTCCAGTAAGCTGTTTTACTTTGTCCTGTACTGCTGGGATACGTGTAGAACCACCTACTAACAATACTTTGCCAAGTTCGGAAGCGGAGATTCCTGCGTCAGATAACGCTCTTGTTACAGGCTCTGCTGTCTTTTCTACAAGGTCATGTGTCAATTCATCGAATTTTGCTTTTGTAAGGTTCATGTCAAGATGAAGCGGTCCGCTTGCATTCATGCTGATGAACGGTAAGTTGATGTTTGTTGTTGTAGCGGAAGAAAGTTCTTTTTTCGCTTTCTCTGCTGCTTCTTTTACTCTCTGGAGAGCCATCTTATCTGCAGAAAGGTCTACGCCGTTTGCTGCTTTGAAATCATTTACGATATAATCTACGATTTTCTGGTCAAAGTCGTCTCCACCGAGTCTGTTGTTACCTGCTGTAGACAATACTTCGATAACTCCGTCACCGATTTCGATAACAGATACGTCGAATGTACCGCCTCCAAGGTCGTATACCATGATTTTCTGTTCTTTTTCGTTGTCAAGTCCGTATGCAAGCGCTGCTGCTGTCGGTTCGTTGATGATACGTTTTACTTCGAGTCCTGCAATCTTACCTGCATCTTTTGTAGCCTGACGCTGAGCATCGTTGAAGTAAGCCGGAACTGTGATAACAGCCTCTGTTACTTTCTCTCCAAGGTATGCTTCTGCATCTGATTTTAATTTCTGAAGAACCATAGCAGAAATCTCCTGTGGAGAATATTTCTTGTCATCGATTGCTACTTTATAGTCAGAACCCATCTCTCTTTTAATAGAAGAGATTGTCTTATCTGCGTTTGTTACTGCCTGACGTTTTGCAGGTTCACCTACTAAACGCTCCCCAGTCTTTGTAAATGCTACAACAGACGGTGTTGTTCTTGCGCCTTCTGTGTTAGCGATAACTGTCGGCTGTCCACCTTCCATAACGGCTACACAGCTGTTTGTTGTTCCTAAGTCAATACCAATAATTTTTCCCATGATAAATTCCTCCTGAAATTTTTCTATTTTTACTAAGTTGCTTCTCGTTTTCGCTAAGTTGCTTTCTTATAAGGAAGTTCTGTTCGCTAGGCTCGTGGAATACCTCGCCAATCTCACAGAACGGCCTCGCACTAAGCTCAAATCTCGCTTCGCTCGTTTTCGCTAAGTTGCTTTCGGCCTAATTCGCTACTTTTACCATACTGTAGCGGACCACGTTGTCGCGGTATGTGTATCCTTTCTGGAATTCTTCCGCTACAATATTCTCTCCCAGTTCTTCATCTTCAATATGCATCACCGCATTGTGAAGGTCTGGATTGAATTCCTGTCCAACCGCTTCGATTGGTTTCACACCGATTCCCTCGAGGGTTGTCATCATCTGTTTATAAATCATCTCCATCCCTGTCACGAAGGAGTCTTCTTTCTGTTCCTCTGGAACTGCCGCAAGTCCTCTTTCAAAGTTATCAATGACCGGAAGGATTTTCTCAATCACATCTTTCGCGCCTATCTCGTACATGCCGGATTTCTCCTTTTCTGTACGCTTGCGGTAGTTATCAAACTCTGCCATCTGTCGTTTGAGCTTATCGGTAAGTTCCTCAATCTGCTCATCTTTCTTGTCTTTCTTCGGCTTACGCTTGAATAATCCTTTTTTCGAAGCTTCTTCTGTCTCTTCTGCTTCTGTTTCTTTCGGCTCTTCTGTATCAGCTTCTTTCGCTTCTACCTCTTCTTCGGAAACTTCAGCCGCTTCTTTTTCCGCTGCTTTTTTTGCTTCTTCTACAGCTTCTTTTACCATTTCTTCATTACTCATCTTATTTTCCAACGGGCAAGACCACCTTTCTAATGTTCTCTATGGAATATCGCATCCAACTCTGCCATCATCGTCTTCAGCGTCTTCATTACATGTTCATAATCCATTCTCTTCGGTCCGACGATTCCTATCGTACCTTGCATTCCTTCTCCAAGTTCATATGTCGCAGTTACAACACTGCAGTCTTTCATATTCTTGACCGGCGTTTCATTGCCGATGTATACCTGGATTCCTCTGTTATCTTCTTCGGAAAGTGTCTGACTGACGATACTTGCAAGCTGCTGCTTTTCTTCGAATGCGCTGATAATCTCTTGCGCGCTCTGCTTATCCGACAATTCCGGATATTTGAAAATGTTGGTTGCCCCGCTCGTATATATCTCCAGGTCATCCACCTGAATCACGTTGGCAACGGCATCCAGAACATCACTGATTACTTCACTATGGATTCCTGCCTGTTCTTTCAATCTGGCAATCATTCCAAGATTAATCTCTTCAATCGACATTCCGGTCAAATTCGTATTCAGCAGCATATTCAGCTTCAATAACGTCTCGTTTCCCAGTTCTTCACCAACCGTTATAATCTTGTTCTTGATGATATTCCCTTCCATCACAATCACTGCAATGACTTGAGACTCATCTACCTGAGATAACTGAATGAATTTTAATTTGTTCCTGTTGTAAGTCGGAGCAGAAATCATCGTCGCGTAATTCGTATTTGCCGCCAAAACCTTTGCCGCCTGCTTCAGTAACTGGTCCATCTTGTCTGCCTTCTGAAGCATCTGTTCTTTAATCTCGGTCACTTCCTGCTCTTTCTCTTTCATCAGCGTATCCACATACCATCTGTAACCTTTGTCAGACGGAATACGTCCTGCCGATGTGTGAGGCTGTATGATGTAGCCCAGGTCTTCCAAGTCTGCCATCTCATTCCGAATCGTAGCGGAACTCAAACTCAAATCTGCACATTTGGAAATGGTTCTGGAACCAACCGGTTCTCCAGTCTCCAGATAGGTTTTGATGATGGTCTGAAGTATCTTCATCTTTCTATCATCTAATCCTTGGTCTGACTTCATCTTCTGCCTCCCTTCTTTCTTATTAGCACTCGGTAGTTTCGAGTGCTAACACCTTACGATTAATAAGATAGCACCTGTATTTTCGTTTGTCAACAGTGTTTATGCTTTTTTTATATTTTCTTCATCGGAAGCATAAATGCGGAAAAATAAGGAGAATGTTGTCCCCGTTTCTCCCGAACTTACCTTGATATACCCTTTTTGTCGATTCATGATATCGCGCGTTAAATATAGTCCGATTCCAACGCCATCAACTCCGGAAGAATATTTTCCTCTATAGAATCGATTGAAGATTTGCGCCTGCTCATCCTCCGGTATTCCAATTCCGTTGTCCGTAATATCCAACCGAACATAAGACGCATACTCCGTAAGCTTCAGCCAGACTTTTCCACCATTTTGTGTATATTTCACTGCATTATCCAGCACATTCGTAATCGCTTCCACCGTCCAATTATAATCCAAATACAACTGATACTCTCGTTCACAGTCAAATTCCATTGTAATATTCTTTTTCTTTGCCTTCGAATAGACAGATTTTACCGCCTGCAGAATCATATCATTCAGTCGATTTTTTTCCGGTTTCAGTACAATCATTCCGCTTTCCAGCCGGGACATTTTCGCAAAGCTGTTGACTAAAAACGTAAGCTGTTCAAGAGATGCCTGCAGAATCACCACATATTCCTTTCGTTCTTCCTACGATAG
The DNA here is from genome assembly GCA_905197485.1 of uncultured Lachnospiraceae bacterium. Classification (GTDB taxonomy): domain Bacteria; phylum Bacillota; class Clostridia; order Lachnospirales; family Lachnospiraceae; genus Faecalimonas. Next base: position 46,896 of record CAJJYZ010000016.1, read on the forward strand.
AGAATCGTCATTCAAAAGCTGCACAAACGTATTGGCGGAGGCTACCGGCGTCTTTATCTGATGAGAAATATCGGAAATCAATGTTTGAATCTGTTTCTTTTCCCGGAATAGCAAATCATTTTGCTTCAATAGAATTGAGCGCAATTTTAAAAACTGGTGCTGCAATCGCGAGAGCAACGTATCCTCCAATTCCGAGAAGATACGCACCTCCTGATTTCCCACCAGTTCCTCAATCAAAACGGTAAGCTGTTCCAACAAATCGTCCACATAACGATTCTGCAGATAGTCCAACACAAGAAATAAAACAAACGACAACACGACAGCAACCAGGAGCATGCATTTGATATCGGTTCGGATATTTGTCATACACAAAATTCCTATGATTGCTGTCGTAATGATTGTCTCTAATATGATAAGAATGATTCTGATATATTTAAAATGTTTCATGTTTATTCTCCAAACGTGTACCCGATGCCAAATACAGTAATGATATATTCCTGATTCTCATCCCCTAATTTTTGCCTTAATCGTTTGATATTCACACGCAATGTGTTGTCATCCACAAAGTTCCCGTCTATATCCCATAGATTCTCCATCAGCATGGTTTTCGTAACAACCGTTCCCCTGTGCTGCATGAGATAAGAGAGTAATTTGTATTCTGTCGCACTCAAATGGATTTCTTCGCCCCGCATTCTCACAAGACATTTTTCGGTATCCACTTCCAGCTCTCTATATTGAATCCTCGCATGGTCTGCGATAGTTCTTTTTAAAATGGCAGATACCTTTCGCCGCAGTACATCAACGGAAAATGGTTTTGAAATATAATCGTCGCATCCTACATCATAGCCGTTTAACATATCCTCTTCCGCATCATTTGCGGTCAAAAATAAGACAGGAAGCTGTGAAGTCTGTCTGATTTTCCGACAGAAATTCATCCCGTTTCCATCCGGCAGGTTAATATCGAGTAAAAATAAATCATATTTTTTCAACAGATATTTCTGTAACGCTTCTATATAAGCGTACGCCGCCGTCACTTGATGCCCGTCTTTTTCCAAGGCAATGGATATGCCTTTACTCAAAATTCTATCATCTTCTAATAAAAATATATTTGCCATCTCAAGCACCCCTCATACTAAAACAACAGGGCAGAGGTACGAAATATCTGCCCTGTGTGTAACACTAATTTCCTAAGTCATGTAAGCGTTCAATGACTGTTTCTTTTGAAACCGCACGATATACGATCGCCGGAACACTTA
>CAJJYZ010000017.1 GCA_905197485.1 uncultured Lachnospiraceae bacterium
GCCTTTCTGGTTTGCTACTGAAATAACCTTTCCCATTCTTCTTTCTCCCTTCTGACATTTTCTCGCAGATATTTTTCAAATGTGCTTCGCTTAATTAGAACTTTTTTTCCAATCTTATAAACTGCTCCTGCCTTATGCGATAATCTTACAATTGGCTTATATCCAAGTTCGTAATAATCCATAGCTTGTTTATAACTTATAAATTCATGTTGCATAAATTCTATATCTTCATCATCTATAAGATTAGAAAACATCCATACCTTTCCATGCATCTCAAGTAAATTCCTTTCTCTAATTTGTCATCTTATTTTTCATGAAATTGTTCAAGATATTCATCAAAGATTTCTCTGTTTATCAAAACGATTCCATCCATTCTGTAAATCGCACCCGCATCATTTGCAAGTTCCATCAACTTTTTATGTGACAGGCTATATACGATTTCTGCTTGTTGATAACGAAGAAATTTTCTTCTAAGTCGACGGGCTTCTTCTTTTACCTCTGAACGCTTCTGTTGGTTATAGTACATATTTTCTGTTTTCAAATCTGTTTCTCCTTTCAGCTTTTACTCAACCACAGCGGACATTGTTAATGAATAAAAAAAGGGCACTCTCTGAAAGTTTTTTCTTTCAAAAAGTGCCCTCAACAATCCATATTGTTGGAGTAGTATTACTGACAACTAATCACCATTCTTCATGATGATTCATGTTGGAATACGAATTTGTTGTCAAATTGTTGTCAAAGAAAATTTTTGTTGTCAAATTGCGAAGTGTTTTTACTCACTTAGTACAGTTTTGCTCCTGCTGGAATCTTATCATCAAGAATCAAAACATTGAGTCCTTCTCTTCCTTCTACAAGGTGTGTCGCGGAGATGATCATACCGCAAGAATCAATTCCCATCATCTTACGTGGTGGAAGGTTTGTGATTGCAAGTAATGTCTTTCCTACTAAGAATTCTGGCTCATAGTAGTCGTGAATTCCGCTTAAAATCACACGATCTACGCCACTTCCGTCGTCTAATACGAACTTCAGAAGCTTCTTAGATTTTGGAACTGCTTCACATTCTTTTACCTTTACAGCACGGAAATCTGACTTGCTGAATGTGTCAAAATCAACCATATCTTTGAATAATGGTTCCACTTCTACATTAGAGAAATCATATGTTTCTTTCACTTCAGCGATTGCTTTTTCCACTGTTTTTTCAACCGGCGCAGACTGTGCAGCATTATTAGCTTCATTCTTTGCGGCTCCCATGCTCTTCATTGTCGGGAATAATAATACGTCACGAATTGCCGCGCTGTCTGTGAGAAGCATACACATTCTGTCGATACCGAATCCGATACCACCTGTTGGAGGCATACCGATTTCAAGTGCGTTCATGAAGTCTTCATCTGTTGTATTCGCTTCTTCATCTCCCTGTGCAAGAAGTTCCTCCTGCGCTTTGAAACGTTCTCTCTGGTCAATCGGGTCGTTAAGCTCTGAGTAAGCATTTGCCATTTCCCAACCATTCATAAAGAACTCGAAACGCTCTGTATATTCTGGATTCTCCGGTTTCTTCTTTGTAAGCGGAGAAATCTCAATCGGGTGGTCCATAACGAATGTTGGCTGGATTAAGTGTTCCTCGGCAAATTCTTCGAAGAACAACGCAAGAATATCCCCCTTCTTGTGACGTTCTTCATATTCTACATGATGTTCTTTTGCAAGCGCTCTCGCCTCTTTTAATGTATGAACTTCATTCCAGTCTACGCCTGCATATTTCTTAACGGCGTCTACCATTGTGATTCTTTCGAATGGTTTTCCCAAATCCATTTCTACGCCATTGTATACAATCTTTGTTGTACCAAGTACGTCCTGGGCTACATGACGATACAGGTTCTCTGTCAAATCCATCATTCCATTGTAGTCTGTGTATGCCTGGTATAACTCCATCAATGTGAACTCCGGATTGTGTCTTGTATCAAGACCTTCGTTACGGAATACACGTCCAATCTCGTATACACGCTCCATACCGCCTACGATTAATCTCTTCAAGTAAAGTTCAAGAGAAATACGGAGCTTTAAGTCTTCATTTAATGCATTAAAATGCGTCTCAAATGGTCTTGCCGCAGCTCCTCCTGCATTTGCAACAAGCATCGGAGTCTCAACCTCCATGAATCCCTGTCCGTCTAAGTATTTTCTGATAGAACTTAAGATTTTAGAACGTTTGATGAATGTATCTTTTACGTCCGGGTTCATAATTAAGTCTACATATCTCTGACGGTAACGCAAGTCTGTATTTGTCAGGCCATGGAATTTCTCCGGCAGAATCTGAAGACTCTTTGATAATAAAGTCACTTCCTGTGCATGGATAGAGATTTCTCCCATTTTTGTACGGAAAACGTCTCCCTTAATGCCTACAATGTCTCCAATATCCATTTTCTTGAACGCTTTATACGCCTCTTCTCCTACGTTGTCTCTTGCAACGTAAGACTGAATATTCCCCTGTAAATCCTGAACATTACAGAAAGAAGCTTTACCCATTACACGTTTGGACATAATACGTCCTGCAATCGATACAAACTGTCCTTCCATCTCTTCAAAATTATCTTTAATTTCCATGCTGTGATGTGTCACATCATACTTTGTAATCACAAATGGGTCATTCCCGTTTGCCTGAAGTTCTGCCAATTTCTCGCGGCGAACTTTTCTCAACTGGTTTACATCCTGTTCCTGTACATTCTTCTGCTCTGCCACTTTCTCCACTCCTTCTTTAAATTGAACGGTCAATCTTTAATACTTTGTATTCAATAACGCCTGCCTGTGTCTCTACTTCCACAACATCGTCCACGCTCTTTCCAATCAAAGCCTTTCCTACCGGTGATTCGTTGGAAATCTTGCCTTCTAGGCTGTTTGCTTCTGTAGAACCTACAATCTTAAATTCAATCTCTTCTTCAAATTCAAGGTCATATACCAATACAGTACATCCGATATTAATTTTATCTAAATCTACTTCGTCTTCTACTACTACTTCCGCATTTTTAAGAATCTTCTCAATCTCATCAATACGTGCCTCTATATCTCGCTGTTCATCTTTTGCAGCGTCATATTCTGCGTTCTCAGATAAGTCGCCCTGTTCTCTTGCCTCTTTAATCTTGCCGGCAACTTCTTTACGTTTCACTACCTTCAGGTTCTCTAATTCATCTTCAAGCTTTTTCAATCCTGCATATGTGAGAATTGTCTTCTTATCTGCCATCTTTTCCATTACCTCCTTGGATTCAATCCCAATTTCACATTCAAAGCATTATACCCTACAACCCGTACATTGTCAAGGTTTTTTCCAGTTCTTCATAGCTCTCAACGTGGTTAATATCATCCCGCATTTTTGCGGAGTTTTTCATCCCTGTCGTATACCAGGAAACATGCTTTCTCATCTCCCGGATTCCACAATATTCACCCTTATATTTTATCTGAAGTTTTGCGTGACGAAGCATCATTTCTTTGATTTCAGATGGTGAAGGCCGCTCTGGCATCACTCCTGTCTGTTCATATGCCAGGAGTTCGGAAAATATCCATGGATTTCCTTGCGCGGCACGCCCAATCATCACACCGTCACATCCGGTTTCCTTCCTCATCCGAATTGCGGAATCTCCGTCCGTCACATCTCCGTTCCCGATTACCGGAATTGAAACAGCTTCTTTCACCTTACGGATAATCTCCCAGTCTGCTTTCCCGGAATAATACTGCTCCCTCGTTCTTCCATGAACCGCAACCGCAGCTCCTCCGCTTGCCTCGATAATCTTCGCGATTTCCACCGCATTGATATTCTCGTCATTGAAGCCTTTTCGTATTTTCACAGTCAACGGCTTCTTGATTGCCTTGGAAACCTTCGTCACAATCTCTTCCACAAGTTTCGGATTCAGCATCAACGCAGAGCCTTCCCCGTTTTTCACAATCTTCGGAACTGGACATCCCATATTGATGTCTAGAATATCAAACGGAAGTTCCTCGATACGTTTTGCCACTTCGCTCATCACATCCGGATTCGAACCAAAAATCTGCAGAGACACCGGCTTTTCTTCGGGATGGATTTCAAGAAGCGACAGTGTGTTCTTATTATTATATTGGATTGCCTGGGCGCTTACCATCTCCATGCAGAGGAGTCCTGCCCCCTGTTCTCTGCACAACAGTCGGAATGGCAAATCCGTCACCCCAGCCATCGGAGCCAGAATATAAGGGTTGCTAAGTTCTACATTTCCAATTGTCAGTCCCATTACACTTCTTCTCCTAAGAAAAATACTTTATAATACAGTTCTAATGACTGGAGCAATTCTCTTTTTGTCTGCTGAAGCTGTTTGATTTTTAATCTGCTTCCAATCTCATCATACATGAAATCATTTTCCTCGGAAGACACTTCAAAAACAAGCGTTCCGTCCTCCTCGTATTTCAGGGCAAGTATCCCTCCGATTTCTTCTGTATAAAGAACACACATAATCTTCAATTCATTCTGTATCTGTTCCGGAAGACCTGAGAAATCCGGATTCAAATAATATTTTTGCTCGTACGCATTGGATGCGCACAACACAATATTCTCTTCATTGTACATTGTCTTCATTCCTAACATTGCTTTATTTTCCATTTCCATGAGTAAATGTGTAAATGCCGGAAGCTTTTCTTTTTCTTTCGTCTCCTCGTATCTTTTACACACTATCTCCAAGAATTCCTCTATCGTATAGATTTTATATTTCTGGACATGCAGAAGCTTTGCGCTGGCTTCCAGCATCGCAAGATAAAGTTCTTCCTCCGTATAGCCAAGCGGCATGCGAAGTTCAAATGCCGTCTCAATCCGCTCTCGGTCAGTCAGCATTTGAATTCTTGTTTTATAATAGCACTCTTCTTTTGTTTCTTCAATATAATAAATACGCCCTTTTAAGCCAAAAATCACCCTCTGAGCGTCATAATACCCGATTTTCATATTCTGGCGGCTTCTTTTCTTCTGGAATTCAATGATACTTCCAAGCCGGACCCGCGGCGCAATCTGTAAGACTTCCATGTCCTCCGTAATCTTCACCTTCGGCTCTCGTCCCGGTCCAAAAATCCGTATCTGAATGATATCCTTATACCCCCGCTCCACAAGAGGTCCCATCGGAACGTTATCCATAAATCCACCGTCAATATACGTCTTTCCATGCAGCTTCTCGTTCTTGAATCCGACAAGATATGCACTTGCAAGAAGATAATCCTCCAACAAGCCTTCCGGGATATCCCGAATACTCAAATCCAGTTCTTTCATATCTGTTACGGAAAATGTTAAAATACAGAATTCTTTTCCGGATTCCCGTATCTTCTTCTCGTCAATATTTTCATGAATCAGATTCCGAAGCGGCGTTACGTCTACACCGCCTTCCTTCAATACATTCCAAATCTCATGCAGCACATCGCCGACTTTATTTTCCCCGTCAAACAATCGCTCCATCCATGTATCATCCACATCCATGACCTTAGAAAAAGCAATTTCCCCCCACACTTTCTCTGCTTTTTCCAAATCATCCATGCAAATGAACGCTCCATTCAAGGCTCCGACCGAAGTGCCGGCTACGGCACAAATCTTCACCCCGGCTTCCCTTAACGCCTTCCATGCTCCTATCTGATACGCGCCTCTTGCGCCTCCGCCATCCAGCATCAACGCATATTCTTTATTCAAATCGATTACCGGCTTCATCGGTCTCCTCCTCTCCTTCAGGTCATGAGAGGGGTATGTGATAACACATACCCCTCTTTTCTTCTCCATTTTGTCTCTGACAACTTCTTTATTCTTCTTTTCCTACTTCTACTACAGATTTCACAAGACCTGCAATGCCTTGAATCTCTGACGGGATGATAATCTTTGTCGCCTTACCGTCCGCCGCCTTTTCGAATGCTTCCAGGCTCTTCATGGTAAGAACTGCTTCATCGGCTCCTGCTTCCTTCAGGAAACGGATACCGTCTGCATTCGCCTGTTGTACCTTCAGAATCGCTTCCGCTTCACCTTCTGCCTGGCGAATCATAGCTTCCTTCTGCGCCTCTGCACGAAGGATTGCCGCCTGTTTCTCGGCTTCCGCATCCAGGATTGCGGACTCTTTATTACCTTCTGCAACAAGAATCGTAGATTTCTTCTCACCTTCTGCACGCAGAATCGCCTCACGTCTCTCACGCTCTGCCTTCATCTGCTTTTCCATCGCATCCTGAATGGCTGCCGGAGGAATGATATTCTTCAGTTCCACACGATTCACCTTGATTCCCCAAGGGTCTGTCGCCACATCGAGGGATGCACGCATCTTCGTGTTAATCGTCTCTCTGGATGTCAGTGTCTGGTCCAACTCCAAATCACCGATGATATTACGAAGCGTTGTCGCTGTCAGGTTCTCGATTGCCATAATCGGATTCGCAACACCATAGCAGAACATCTTCGGGTCTGTAATCTGATAGAATACAACCGTATCAATCCGCATCGTAACGTTATCTTTCGTAATAACCGGCTGCGGCGCAAAGTCTACGACCTGCTCCTTCAAATCGACTCTTCTTGCAACTCTTTCGATAATCGGAATCTTAAAGTGAAGTCCTACGCCCCATGTTGCCTGGTATGCTCCAAGCCGCTCAATTACAAGCGCCTGTGCCTGCGGGACAACCTTAATACAGGAAATCAAAAGAATCACAACAATTACCAAAAGAACAATCCCAAGTATTGCTCCCGGTGAAATAAATGCTGTCATATAATCCCTCCTCGCTTTGTTCTTCATATTTAATATAGTTATTTTTTATAATACTATACTTTCTATTTTTTTACAAGAAACACGAGGAAATCTTAATACAAATATAAGAACTATCAGAATTATCCAACACTTTTCGGATTATACTCCTTTTCTTCTCTGACGATTTGCTTCATACATCAGAATCGAAGATGCGATTGCCGCATTCAGTGATTCTACCTGCCCATGCATCGGAATTTTTATCCAGACTTCCGCTTTCTCTGAGACTTCCGGCCGAAGTCCGTTTCCTTCATTCCCGATAAGAAACGCACATCCCTTACGATAATTCTCTTCATCGTAATGGTTTCTGCCTTCCAGATGTGCGGCATATGTTGTGATTCCGCTGTTTTTCAGTTTATCCAAAAGTCCTAAGATATCGTCCTCATACAAAAGAGGCATCCTGTATACGGAACCCATCGTAGAACGAATCGTCTTCGGATTGTACACATCTACGGTGTCCCGGCTCATGATAATTCCCGTAACTCCGGCTCCTTCCGCCGTTCTTATAATCGTTCCGAGATTCCCCGGGTCCTGCAAATTATCAAGAACCATCAGAAACGGATTGTCTCCCTCTACCATATCTGAAAATCTTGTCTCCTTCTGCTTGACGAGACACAAAATTCCTTGCGGCGTCTTCGTGTCCGAAACATGGGAAAACACTTTATCCGACAACACTTCTACCTTCAAACCGTCAAAATCCAGTTCCTGTGACTTTTTCTCATAGAAAGTCTCCGAAATATACACCTTCTCAATCCGGCTTTTCGGAGCCTCCCGAAACATCTTAGTACCTTCTACTACGAAGATTCCTTTTTCATTTCTCACCTTGCTCTTCTTCTGAAGCTGCAATAACTCTTTCACCTGCGGGTTTGCAACACTTGTAATCATCTTTTACTCCTTTTCCCAAACATCATTACACTTTAAACCGATATCCAACCCCCCAGATTGTCTCGATATACTGTGGTTTTGATGTATCAAATTCTATCTTTTCGCGGATTTTTTTGATATGCACCGTCACTGTCGCAATATCTCCGATAGATTCCATATCCCAGATTTCGCTAAAAAGCTCATCCTTCGTATAGACATGATTCGGATGACTCGCGAGGAATGTCAGAAGGTCAAATTCCTTTGTCGTGAACGTCTTCTCTTCCCCATTCACCCACACGCGTCTTGCCGTTGTGTCAATCTTCAGTCCCCGGATTTCGATGACTTTATTCTCTTCCACAGTGCTTCCAATCAATCTCTCATATCTGGCAAGATGCGCCTTCACTCTTGCCACCAATTCACTTGGACTGAACGGTTTCGTCATATAATCATCCGCTCCGAGCCCGAGTCCGCGGATTTTATCAATGTCATCCTTCTTCGCAGATACCATAATAATCGGCGTATTCTTCTCATCACGCACCGTACGGCATATTTCAAATCCATCCACACCAGGAAGCATCAAATCCAAAATAATCAGATTGTAATCTTCTTCCATTGCTTTCTTCAATCCCAGCTCTCCGTCATTGGCGACTTCCACTTCGAATCCGCTCAATTCCAGATAATCTTTCTCTAAATCCGCAATCGCTTCCTCATCTTCCACAATCAATATTTTATTCATTTACTGGTACCTCCTGATATTTTCTAATGACAAAATACATAACGGTTCCTGTTCCCTCTTTGCTTGTCGCCCAGATTTTTCCGCCATGGTCCTCCACAATCTTTTTCACAATGGAAAGGCCGATTCCGCTTCCGCCTTTCGATGAGTTTCTCGACGCATCCGTCCGATAAAAGCGGTCAAATATATTCGGTAAATCTCTCGCCGCAATTCCCTTTCCATTATCTTCAAGCTCTACCTGTATGAAATCACCGACGTCTTTCACACGCAGATTGATTCTTCCGCATTGTTTATCCATGTATTTCACAGAGTTGCTCACAATATTATTGATAACACGCTTCAATTGTTCCGCATCCGCTATAATCTTCTGTTCTCCTTCTACATAATTGGAATAACTAAAGTCGATTCCTTTCGCTTCCAATTCCAGAGATAAATCCTCCGCACAGTCGTCAAAGTAAGCGCTCACCGGAATGGTACTGAAATTATATGGAATACGATTCGTATCAATCTTGGAATAAAATGTCAGCTCATTAATCAGACGGTCCATCTCCGTCGCCTTATTATAAATGGTTCGAATATACTTATCCATCTTCTCCGGAGTATCGGCAACTCCGTCCATAATTCCCTCCGCATATCCTTTGATTGCGGTTACCGGCGTCTTCAAATCATGGGAAATATTGCTGATTAATTCTTTATTTTCCTTGTCGTAAGTCAGCTTCTCCTCCGCATTTAACTTCAGTCTCTGCCGCATATCTTCAAAATCACTGCACAACTGACCCAACTCGTCGTCCGTTGTTGCTTCCAGCTTAAAATCCAGATTCCCATCCTTGATATTCTGCGCCGCCTTCTGCATCTTCCCGAGAGGACCGGTAATCCCCTTATAAATCCAGAAAATGAGAAGAGCCGCCGTCGCCACAAGAATCAAAGTAATCGCAAGCGCTACATCTGAGATAAACTGCTTCACTTCCGGCATCACATTGCTGACATCCGTTACGATAAACGCGCTTCCTTCCATCTTGTCCCGAAACTGGAAATCCACATACTTTACGAGAGCCTGCACGTCTCCATAGTATACCCCATTCTCAGAAGTTGTATCATGTTCTCCATAATTCGGAAGCTGATTCAATAACTCTTCCGCACTCTCTGTATCGCCGCCTATATACGTAATCTTATCATCTTTACGCATAATCAGATAGGAACTCTTCTTCTGTAACGCCTTGTTCAAATCTTCCAAGTACGTCACATCTTCTAAAAGTTCCGGCTCCTTTATCGCTACCTCGCTAATCTTATGATAGGACTCTTCTGTCAAACTATTAAAAACCTGAACAGAATTCGAAAAACTCTTATAAGTCGTTCCGGCAATGCCATAATTTTTCTCCATTGCGCTAATCTGGTACCGGCTCATTCCACAAATTACAATTCCGGTTAAAAGAATCGGCAAAACACTAACGGTAATGAACGCAGTGATTAGTCTTGTCTTTAACTTCAAACTTCCACTTCCTCCCGCTTATTTCCATTATTTATTATATCATGCATGCCAAAACTCTACACGAAACCACATATAAATAATTCTAAAAAGTTTATAAAATCAGGGAGACTGTCATTCCGAACGAATTACAATCTCCCCTCTTGTCATCATTTCTTCTCAGAGCTATTCTTCTTATAAATATTTCTTCAAATCTTCTACTTTATCAAGTCTCTCCCATGGAAGGTCAAGGTCTAATCTTCCGAAATGTCCGTAAGCTGCTGTTTGCTTGTAAATCGGACGGCGAAGGTCTAACATCTTGATGATTCCTGCCGGACGGAGGTCAAAGTTCTCTCTCACGATATCGACTAATTTCTCCTCGGAAATCTTTCCTGTTCCGAATGTATCAATCATGATAGATGTCGGCTGTGCAACACCGATTGCATAAGATAACTGAATCTCCACTTTCTTAGCGATTCCTGCCGCTACCAGGTTCTTTGCAACGTAACGCGCCGCATAAGCTGCGGAGCGGTCTACCTTTGTACAGTCTTTTCCGGAGAATGCACCGCCGCCATGACGAGCCATTCCGCCGTAAGTGTCTACGATAATCTTACGTCCTGTCACACCGGAATCACCATGTGGTCCACCGATAACGAAACGTCCTGTCGGGTTGATGAAGAATTTTGTGTTTTCATCAATCATTTCCTGTGGAAGCACCGGCTCAAACACATATTTCTTAATGCCCTCGTGAATCTGCTCCTGTGTCACATCCGGGTCATGCTGTGTAGAAAGAACGACTGCATCGAGACGTTTTGGAACTCCATTCTCATCGTATTCTACTGTAACCTGGCTCTTTCCGTCCGGTCTTAAATATTTCAATGTTCCGTCCTTACGAACCTTTGTAAGCTGACGTGTCAACTTGTGCGCAAGAGAAATCGGATAAGGCATAAGTTCCTCTGTCTCGTCACACGCATAACCGAACATCATACCCTGGTCTCCGGCGCCAATCGCCTCGATTTCTTCATCAGACATTTTGTTTTCTTTCGCTTCCAATGCCTTATCAACACCCATAGCGATATCTGTTGACTGCTCGTCGATCGCTGTAATCACACCACATGTATGTGCGTCAAATCCGTATTTTCCTCTGTTATATCCAATCTCATCTACTGTATCGCGCACGATTTTCTGAATATCTACATATGCGTTTGTCGTAATCTCTCCCATAACAAGTACAAGTCCTGTTGTGATTGCTGTCTCACATGCAACACGACTGTTCGGGTCCTGCTCCATCAGCGCGTCAAGCACTGCATCGGAAATCGCATCACAAATCTTATCTGGATGACCTTCAGTTACTGATTCAGAAGTAAATAATAATTTTTCCATTCTACTGTTCCTTTCTTTTGTACTTTCTCCGTTGGATTGAAAAACGGGTCAATCCACAAGGACTGACCCGAATCATATCATCATAAATCAATCCTCTTATTGTTCGATTACTCGCTCAGGCTGGCACCTTCCTTTGAGGGGTTGCCGTAGCTTCTCAGGTCCTTTGTACCTCCACTACTCTGAATAAGAGAAAGTTTCTGTATTTCATTTTGTTCCAGGGACAATACTATCATGACTGCAGATAATCGTCAATACCTAATTTTAGAATTTATCACGATTCACGCTGTCGAGATAGAGCGTCTCTTTCTAGCCTACTTTAAATTGAAATTTCTGAATTTCCTTCTCGCTGGAGACTTTTTCAATGATACCGCCAAGGCTTCTGATTTTCTCTTCAAATCTTTCATATCCTCTCTGAATATATACGATATCATCTACGATTGTAATACCTTCCGCTGCAAGTCCCGCGATAACAAGCGCTGCTCCCGCTCTTAAGTCCGGAGCGCTGACTCTTGCACCCGAAAAACCTTCCACACCTTCAATCGTTGCAGAATTGCCTTCAATCTTAATGTTGGCTCCCATTCTTGCAAGCTCGTCTAAATATTTAAAACGATTTTCAAAAATACTCTCTGTAATCGTACTTGTTCCGCTGCACAGAGCAAGTGTCACACCAATCTGTGGCTGCATATCTGTCGGGAATCCCGGATATGGCAGCGTCTTCACCTGCGTATGATTCAGTCTGCCTTTTGAAACGACACGCACTGCGTCATCAAATTCTTCTACTTCACAACCAATCTCTACTAATTTTGCTGTAGTTGCCTCCAAATGTTTCGGGATAACATTCATGACCGTCACATCACCCTTTGTCGCTGCCGCTGCGAACATAAATGTTCCGGCTTCAATCTGGTCAGGAATGATGGCATATTCTGTCTTATGAAGCTTCTTCACTCCGCGGATTTTAATAATATCTGTCCCGGCTCCTCTGATATTCGCTCCCATGCTATTCAGGAAATTGGCAACGTCTACGACATGCGGTTCTTTTGCCACGTTTTCCATAATCGTCAATCCATCTGCCATCGCCGCAGCCATCATCACATTGATGGTTGCTCCTACGCTTACCACATCGAAATAGAGGTGTGTTCCCTTCAACTGTTCTGCTTCTGCAATAATCTTACCATGTTCAATCATCACATCCGCGCCGAGCGCCTTGAAACCTTTCAAATGCTGGTCAATCGGTCTGCTGCCGATATTACACCCTCCAGGAAGGGCTACTTCCGCTTTGTTATATTTTCCAAGTAAGGCACCTAACAGATAGTAGGATGCTCTGATTTTCTTAATATAGTCATACTCGATGCTGAAATCACCGATTCCACTTCCGTTAATCTTTACTGTATGGCGGTCAATACGCTGAATCGTTGCTCCGATTCCCGCCATCGCCTCTAAAAGAACATTGATATCATTTACATCCGGTAAATTATCAATCGTTACTGTCTCGTCTGTCATAATTGCAGCCGCAAGAATAGCAAGAGCTGCGTTTTTTGCACCGCCAATCTGTACTTCCCCTACAAGCGGTGTTCCACCCTTAATAATGTATTGCTCCATATTGCACCTCGATTATTTTAGTATTTATTACAAATTCATTACGGATTCTTTACTATTAGCTTACTTTATTTTCATACGTACTCTTTATATAGTATAACATAAAATCTCTATTTGTAAAACATTTTATTTCTTTATTCTCTCCATCCCGGATAAAGCTGTCTGCGTCTGCGCCTGTTTTCCCCTCTTCTTTTCATCAATTCGTGCAGCAAAAGCACCTCCACAATCTCCCTGTTTTCCGGCATTCCCTGCTCTTCCATCCGATTGCAAATCCGGCAGTTCATCATACGGATTCCAAGCATATCCGGATATTCGTCATATATCATACTGCCCTCATATTCCATCCTGTCGCATTCATCTTCCACAAAAGGGAGAATCCTCTTCACTTCATCCGGATACATGCTTTTCATATATTCTATATCTTGTCTTTCTTTTCTCTCATCATCATAGGCAAACGGCATCGGATATGCCATATAATATGGTAATTTATAATCCATTACGGCAGCTCCCTCTCTATCAATTCTTCTTTATCATATGCAGATTTGAGAAAAGAGTGCATACCCTGCATGAAGTGCATTTTTTATAGAATAAGATTCCATCAGAATTTTTATTCTATAAAAAACAACGCACATCGGATTACTCTTTGCCACTCCCCAGTGCGTTGTTCTCATGCATCTTATCGAATATTGACTTTCATTATTTTACCGCATTGATTCTCGCAATCGCCCGTTTCAGCGCTGCCTGCGCACGTCTTACGTCCATGTTCGGACCATTCTGGCTCAAGCGCTCTTCCGCACGCTTTTTCGCTTCTTTCGCGCGGTCTACGTCAATCTCTTCCGGCCACTGCGCATCCTCTGCAAGTACAGTAATTTTATCCTGAAGAATTTCAAGAAATCCTCCCAGAATCGCCGCTTTCTTCACTTCTGTGCCATTGTGAATATTCATAACACAAGGCTCCAGGATTGTAGTGAGCGGAATATGGTTTTTATAAACACCCATTCCTCCTTCAACAGATGTGAATTCCAGGAAATCAGCCTCCCCTTCATAGAACATCTCGTCCGGAGAAATAATCTTTAATTCAAATACGTCTGCCATAGGAACACCTCCTACTTCACGCGGGCTAATACGTCGTCAATATTACCTGCATTTAAGAAATGTCCTTCCGGAATATCATCGTGTTTACCTTCCAGAATCTCTTTGAATCCCTGGATTGTCTCACTGATTGGAACATAACGTCCCTCAAATCCTGTAAACTGTGTTGCAACAAAGAATGGCTGAGAGAAGAATCTCTGAATCTTTCTTGCACGAGATACAGTCAATTTATCTTCTTCTGATAACTCGTCCATACCAAGCATTGCGATGATATCCTGAAGCTCTTTGTATTTCTGAAGAACTTCCTGCACACCACGAGCAACTTTGTAATGTTCTTCTCCGACAATATTCGGGTCTAACAGACGGGAAGAAGAATCAAGCGGGTCTACCGCCGGATAAATACCAAGCGCTGTAATCGCACGTGATAATACGACCTTCGCATCCAAGTGGGCGAATGTTGTAGCCGGAGCCGGGTCAGTTAAGTCGTCGGCCGGCACATATACTGCCTGTACGGATGTGATGGAACCGTTCTTTGTTGAAGTGATACGCTCCTGGAGAGCACCCATCTCTGTCTGTAATGTAGGCTGGTAACCTACGGCTGATGGCATACGTCCGAGAAGAGCGGATACTTCGGAACCGGCCTGTGTGAAACGGAAAATATTATCGATGAATAAAAGTACGTCTTTTCCACCCTTATCTCGGAAGTACTCTGCCATTGTAAGTCCTGTAAGACCTACACGCATACGTGCTCCAGGCGGCTCGTTCATCTGTCCGAATACCATGGCTGTTTTCTTGATAACTCCTGACTCTGTCATCTCTGTGTAAAGGTCATTACCCTCACGAGTTCTTTCCCCTACACCTGTGAATACAGAATATCCACCATGCTCTGTCGCAATATTTGTAATCAGCTCCTGAATCAATACGGTTTTACCTACGCCGGCACCACCGAAGAGACCAATCTTACCACCCTTCTGGAATGGACACAGTAAGTCGATAACTTTGATACCTGTCTCGAGCATCTCTGTCTCTGTTGCCTGCTCTTCAAATGAAGGAGCCTTTCTGTGAATCGGCTCATATTCTACATCTGTCGGAGCCGGCTTCTCGTCAATTGCTTCTCCAAGCACATTGAAGATACGTCCCAATGTATTTTCACCAACCGGTACGGAAATCGGCGCGCCTGTAGCAACCGCATCCATTCCACGTACAAGTCCGTCTGTCGGACCCATGGCGATACATCTTACCGTATCATCACCCAGATGCTGCGCAACTTCTACGACTAATTTTTCCCCATTGCTTCTTGTAATATCAATGGCTTCGTTAATCTCCGGAAGATTGCCACCGGCGAACTTTACGTCAAGTACAGCGCCGATAATCTGAGTGATTTTACCTATATTTTTCTCTGCCATTTTTTCACTCCTATCCAAGATTACAGCATAGGATTACAGTGCCTCGGCACCTGCTATAATCTCTGTTAATTCCTGTGTAATAGCACCCTGACGGGCTCTATTATATTTCAATGCCAAATCGTCAATTATTTCTTCCGCATTCTTTGTTGCAGAATCCATGGCCTGCATACGCGCGCCATTCTCACTTGCAACTGCCTCTACAAACGCACCATATAACACGCTTGTGACATATTTCGGTACGAGGAGTCCGATTGCTTCTTCCTCCCTCGGTTCAAAGCTCATAAGAGCCTGCGCGCCTCCTTCCGATTCTTTCGCTTCTTCTTTTACCGCTTCTAAATCAACCGGCAAAAGCTTCGTAAGCTTCGGAATGTGTACGACCGTATTCTTAAAGAATGTATATGCCACATAAATCTCACCGATTTCGCCGTTTGCAAAATCTGTAAGAAGCTGTTTTGTCAGTGCCTGGGCATCTGCATACGTAGGCGCCTCAATCACTTCCGAATAATCTGCCGCAACTTCATAACCTTTGCGCACGAGACCTTCAGAACCCTTTCGTCCGACTGTATAAAGACGTACGTCTTCTTTGGCAATGCCGCTTCCTGTAATGAGTCTTACGATATTTGAGTTGTATCCGCCTGCAAGTCCACGATTCGAAGTAACAACCACGATTCCGACTTTCTTGGAATCTCCTGCTTTCAAATATGGATGCTCGATATTCCCTGCTTTCGCAAGCATGGAAGTTACCGTATCGTACATACACTCAAAATACGGCTTTGAATTCTCCGCATTCGTTCTTGCCTTCTGCAGTTTTACGGTAGAAATAAGTTTCATGGCCTTTGTAATCTGCTGCGTACTCTGCACACTGCTTCTACGCCTTTTAATTTCTCTCATTGATGCCATGATGATTCTCCTCTACTAATTAGAATTCTTTTTTGAACTCATTGATTGCATTTACAAGCGCTTCTTCTGTCTTATCAGAAATTACTTTCTCAGTCTTGATTGCCTCTGGAATCTCAGGATATTTTGTTGCGATAAACTCAAATAATCCCTGTTCAAATTCAAGAACTCTCTCAACCGGAATATCAATTAAGTGCTTACGTGTAGCAGCATAGATGATGATTACCTGATACTCAACCGGCATCGGACGGTACTGAGGCTGTTTTAACATCTCTTTGATACGGGCGCCCTGTGCAAGACGTTCTGTCGTATCTGCATCAAGCTCGGAACCGAACTGTGCGAAAGATGCAAGCTCTTCGTACTGCGCAAGGTCAATACGGATAGGTCCGGCAATCTTCTTCATCGCTTTAATCTGGGCAGAACCACCAACTCGTGATACGGAGATACCTGGGTTAATCGCAGGTCTGAAGCCGGCATTGAATAACTCAGTCTCAAGGAATATCTGTCCATCTGTAATAGAGATAACGTTTGTCGGGATATAAGCCGATACGTCTCCTGCCTGTGTCTCGATGATTGGAAGCGCTGTTAAAGAACCTCCGCCAAGTTCATCTGACAATCTGGCAGCTCTCTCTAATAATCTTGAATGTAAGTAGAAAACATCACCCGGATAAGCTTCACGTCCTGGCGGTCTTCTAAGAAGCAAGGAAAGTGTACGGTAAGCTGTAGCGTGCTTAGACAAGTCGTCGTATACAACTAATACGTCTTCCCCGTTCTCCATCCACTCTTCACCAATCGCACATCCGGAATATGGCGCGATATACTGAAGTGGAGCAAGTTCACTTGCAGTAGCAGCTACAACGGTTGTATAATCCATTGCTCCGTACTGCTCAAATGTCTGGACAATGTTCGCAACTGTGGACGCTTTCTGTCCGATTGCAACGTAAATACATTTTACGCCCTGTCCTTTCTGGTTGATGATTGTGTCAACCGCAATCGCTGTTTTACCGGTCTGTCTGTCACCGATAATCAACTCACGCTGTCCTCTTCCGATTGGAATCATGGAGTCAATCGCTTTGATTCCGGTCTGTAACGGTGTATCTACAGATTTACGGGAGATAACACCTGAGGCAACTCTTTCAATCTGACGGTATTTGTCTGTCTGAATCGGTCCTTTTCCATCGATAGGCTGACCCAGTGCATTAACAACACGACCTAACATGCAATCTCCAACAGGTACTTCTACAACTCGTCCTGTTGTCTTTACTGTATCACCTTCATTAATATTTCTGTGATCTCCTAAAAGTACGGCACCTACGTTATCCTCTTCCAGGTTAAGAATCATACCGTACACTTCTCCAGGGAATTCCAAAAGCTCTCCCTGCATCGCATTCTCAAGGCCATGGATACGCGCAATACCATCGGCTACCTGAATAACCGTTCCCACATCAGATACTTCCATATCTGACGCATATCTTTTAATCTGTTCTTTAATGACAGAACTGATTTCTTCTGGTCTTAAATTCATGGAGCGAATCCACCTTTCTTTTATATTTTATACCTGAATACTTCTTAAATTTTTTGACAGCTCATACAATTTTGTCCGAATGCTGCTGTCCACAACTCTATCGCCAATCCGGATGACCATTCCACCGATTAAACCGGAATCTACCGAATAGTGCATCTCAAAGCTTTCATAGCGTGTTGTCTCAAGAAGTCTCTTCTCTACAGCACTCTTCTGTCCTTCAGTCAGTTCCACTGCTGTCGTTACAAATGCGCTGCCAATCTTCTTTTCTTCTTTTACAAGCCCAATGAAATAGTCAAAAACTGATAGCATATCAGCCGAGTGACCTTTGGAAATAAGAAGTGCCATAAGCCCTATAATTTCTTTTTCTACATGACCTGCAAAAGCTTCCTCGATAAGTTTTATCTTATCTTCTTTGATAATCTTAGGGTTATCCATTAATTTCTGAAGCTCTTCGTTTTGGAATAAAACTTCTCTTACTTCCTGCACTTCTTCATAAAATGCATCTACACAGTTTTGTTCTAAAGCAACAGAAAATAAGGCATCTCCGTATGTTTTAGAAACTAACTTAGCCATGTACTGTCACCCATTTCTTTCAATGTCTCTTCAATTAGATTGTCCTGTACATTTGTATCAATTGAAGCTGCCACAACTTTTCCTGCCATCATAGATGCAATGGAAATGATTTCCTGCTTCATATCGTCCAATGCGCGCTTCTTCTCTAATTCGATTTCCGTATTTCCACGCTGAATAATACGGGCTGCCTCTTCTTTCGCCTCTGCAATAATCTTTGCTTCATTCTGCATCGCTTTCTTGCGGGCTGCGCTCAAGATTTCCTGCGCTTCTTTATCTACTTCTTTTAGTTTCTTTTCGTATTCGCTCTTGTAAGCTTCCGCTTCTTCTTTTTCACGTTTCGCAGATTCCTGGTTGTCAAGAACGTGCTGTCTTCTTGTCTCTAAGAGCTTTCTTGCCGGCTCAAACAAGAGATATGACAGGAACGTGAACATAACGAACATACTGACAGCAAGTACAATTGCATCGAAAAGAAATTGTGCGTCAAGCGTAAATAAACGGTCCAAGGTCCAGCCTCCTTCCTCATTATTTTAAATTCTAAAATTCACTCTCTTGGTTATTCTTACAGTTTTCCTAATAATGGGTTAGCGAATAACAGGATAAGAGCGATAACAAGTGAGTAAAGACCTGTTGTTTCGGCTACGGCCTGACCAAGTAACATTGTAGATGTAACGTCTGATTTTGCACCCGGGTTTCTACCTACTGCAGATGCACCATGACCTGCTGCAACACCCTGTCCAATACCAGGTCCGATACCTGCTATCATCGCAAGACCTGCACCAATTGCTGAACATGCTAAAATTAAAGCTTCGTTTGAAATTCCATTCATAATTAAAATCCTCCTAAAAATGTTTTCTTTTACTGTTTAGTTGTTTTGCGGCATTTTGTCATTTGTAAATACCATAGTCAGCATACAGAATACGTATGTCTGAATTGCTCCGGAAAAGATATCAAAATAGATATGCAGGAATCCAGGCCATGCGATTGCCACATTGGACAAAAGTCCGTAGAGCAGAGCCATGATTACGGTTCCTGACAAGACATTTCCGAACAAACGCAATGATAGTGAAAATGGCACTGCGATTTCACCAATTAAGTTAATTGGGAATAAAAACGGCAGCGGCTTAAACAAATCCGTAAATGCACCGAACTTATTGTACCTGATGTTGTTCGTCTGAATTAAGAAGAACGTAATCACACCAAGCGGGAATGTCACACCATAGTCGGCTGTCGGAGGACGAAGTCCCAACAAACCTGAAATATTACTAACCAGAAGGAAAATAAATAACGTTCCGATATAGTTTCTGTACGGTATTCCATTCTTACCCATACTGCCGAGTACCATACCATCCAACTTCTCAACAATCAATTCCACTACATTCTGGAATTTCCCCGGTTTCCCATCGACGACTTTTAATTTTGCCCTCGCGACAAACCCGAAGATAATCAGACCGATGCAGATAATAAACAGACTGACATGAGTCGTTGTCAGGTATAACTCCTGACCAAATAAATGAAACTTCACGAGACTGTGTATCATAAAGTCCGCTTCTTTGGCCGCTAATACTCCTAGTCCATTTCCCACACGCTTACCCTCCTTTACTTAAATTTTTGCAACACTTTATGTGTTATGGGCTGTATATAAGCCCCTATCTTCAATCCCATAACTCCGACTAAAAGAGTAATTGGATTTCCAATGTGCATATAGATTACTACTCCGAAGAGAAGTGCTACAAGGGCATATCTGAAGACATAGCCTTTCCGCATATGCTTCACAGCCCCTCTCTCGTCAAAATCGAGGGCGTCTTCAATGTTCCTCTTCATATGGATACTCATAAGAGCTGCCGCTCCAACGCCAATCCATAGTCCGAGAGACGTATACAGCAGCCGGTCCATGTCTACAATTAGACATATGACCTGTGCCGCCACCCCGTAGAAACACATTCCACAAAGCAGTTCTTTCAAAGTCTCATCTGCTGAATTATTCATCTTCCTTATCCTCCGGGTCTTCATTCGCATGTCTTACCAGATAGTATACATTCCGGAAGCCCGCCAGTATTCCCATAATAATAAGAGGAATAAAAACCGGTATGGAAAACTTGTCTTCCAGATAAGAGCCAAGCCAGGCACACAGGAGAATCGGTACAATCATACTGATTCCGACCTGCGATAGGAGAGCAAAGGTACGGTACACACTATTTTTGTATTTCATACACATTCCTCCATACAGTCTCTGATAATATTATAACATTCTTCTATATCTTCTGTCCATCATTAGATTTTATCTATCAATAGAATCTTGCCTTTTGTGAAAATATACTAATCTTTCCACTCTAAGTGATGCAAATGCCCTTCTGTGTTCATGTTGGCAAATCCATTCTGTCGAAGCGCCTCGTACAATACAATGGCAACGGAATTGCCAAGATTCAGGGAACGAATATCTCCTACCATCGGGATACGGATACAATCTTCTTTGTGCTCCACAAGAATCTCTTCCGGGATTCCCGCGCTTTCTTTTCCAAACATAATATAGCAATCCGGTTCAAATTCCGCCTCTGTGTAAACCTTCGGCGCCTTTGTCGTTGCCATATAAATCTTAGCCCCCGGATTCTTGTCTAAGAAATCCTGATAATCAATGTATGTCGTTACGTCCAGGTCATCCCAGTAATCCATTCCGGCGCGTTTAATCGCCTTCTCATTCAACCGGAAACCTAACGGTTCAATTAAATGAAGCCTTGTATTCGTGGCTACGCATGTTCTTCCGATATTTCCGGTGTTCGCCGGTATCTCCGGTTCAAATAATACAATATTTAACATCTGTCTTCTCCTCTATTCTTCCATATATATTTTCAACAGCTCGTCCTGTGCCGGACGGTCAAGATAGCGCATCTCTTCCTCATTACGCATCACCTTATCGTTGCCATCCGTAAGCTTTCCAATTACCGTAGCTTTCACGCCATTCTTCTCGAGAAGAGAGACAAGCCCTTCCCCGTCGTCTGTCACAAGAAGCACGCTCCCTGCCGATGTCATCTGGTATGGATTCAAATGGAAATATTCGCAGACCTCGATAGTCTCCTGTTTAATGGAAATTTTCTTCAAGTCCACTTTGATTCCTGTGCCGGAAGCCTCTGTCAGGTTCCAAAGAGCAGCCAGAATCCCGCCCTCCGTAATCTGATGCATCGCAGATACCCCGTACTCCTTTGCCATCCGCAGTTCTTCCGATGCAAGCAGATACTTCTTCATATCTTGAATCTGTTTAATAAATGCAGGAACAAACCGCCTAGACAGCGCTTCTTCTTTTTCTCTTAAAATCCGAAGCATTCCTTCCACGCCTATCCAATTCGTCAGTACAACATCCTGTCCCGGTCTTGCTCCGGAGCTTTGAATCAGCTCCCCGGCTTCCACAGTTCCGACTCCAACCACAGTCACTATCGACTTGGAAATGACTGGACTCACTTCTGCTTTCGCATTCAGAATCTGTATCTGCTGCTCCTCCGCCAGTTTTTCCGCGTATTCTATCATGGCTTTCAATCTTGACTCGTATGCATGAGGCGGCAAAAGAATCGATATATTCACTCCTATCGGCTCTGCTCCCCTTGTCGCAAGGTCATTCAGCACATGTGCCATGGCAAACACTGCCAGGTCTTTCTCATCTCCAAATAAAGAGACATTCGTAAAGACAGCCTGCCTTCCCTCTCCTACCTCAACGGCAGAACACATCTCCTCTACCGATGGCGCAAGCAGCGCCTCTTCTCTTTTTGTATGTAATTGCTTCAGAATTGAACGCCGAAGCACTGTTTGAGATACATTTCCTATCTTCATCTCTTATAATCCTTTCACTTCCGAAACCGCCGCTGTGATTTTCCCTTCGTCCTGCGTCCGAATCGCGTCCTTCACTTTCTTCACCGCGGTTGGATTGTCCGATTTCGTTCCCACTCTTATCTTGTGAACCGACGGCTTATATGTACTCTTGTTAAACACTTCCCGACTGACTTCCTTGCCATTTTCATATACCACTTTCCAAAGCCGGGCATCGCCGCCCGTATGCCCTCCGCTTGGTTTCACTATCTGGCCAAGTTCTAATTCCGGGTCCTCCACATATTTCTTCACAATCTCTTCTTTCGATAACGTCTCGCTGACAAATTCAACCTTGCGCCCTTCCGGTCTCGTCTCTTTTCCATAAATGTTAAAGTGAATATTCCCGCCTGCGACATATCCTTCTATATAAATTGGATATTCGGTGTTGTTCTTGAATTTTAAATCCTTATAGTCTCCTGCAATCGCCGCATCCCTGGACGGTTTCACATAATTCACAACCATAGAGTGAGGTTGACGGCTCGTCACTTCCAATTCGGCATAAATCGCTGCATTATACAACGTCGTTGACACCTGGCAGATGCCTCCGGCGATGTCTTTCACAATCTCGCCATTCTCATAAGCTCCTGCCTCCACATATCCGGTTTCTGCAGTAAACGGCCGCATCGCAGCTCCGGCAGATAATTCCTCTCCCGGCATCAGAACTTTCCCGTTCAGTCTTCCGGTTCCAACCTGAATATTCTTCACCCTGTCCGTACCGCTTCCGCAATAAGTGGAAAAACTTCCAAGCAAGTCTTGTACCTCGCTCAACTGTTTCTTCGTCACTCTCGGCTTCTGCACCTTCTCCACAACCGAAATTGTACCGGATTCGCCTTCCCATTCCTTGTTCAGAAACTTGGAAAGCTTCTGCAGCGTCGCTTCCATATCAAGCTCTACTCCGTCTTTCTCATCTGTAATCAAAAATTCTTCATCACTTCTTGTAATTACGGCATCCGTAGCTCCTGTCAACAATCCGCTCACACGCTCGTTCAGAATCCCGCTTGCCGCTTCTTTCTGCACTGCGTACTTCGGCTGTAAGACTTTCTTTTCCTTATTCAGCTTCCGGACTTTCAAATATCGATGAATGACTCCGCCTTCTTTTCCATACTTCATCGCTTCCTCGATAAGTTTTTCTTCATTGCGGATTTCAAAACCCAACTCCTTAAGCGTGGCATTCGCCTGTTGTCCTTCCGCCTCGAACGTAATGTTCTTCTGGCCGTATCGGGCTTCCTGCTCTTCGACACGCTTCATCGCTTCTTTTCTCGTGAGTCCGGAAACCTCTGTCCTTCCGATAAAAATTCCATCGCATACCTTATTCTTCGGAACCTTTTGCACCTGTAAATAACATACGAGAAAGAAAGTCCCATAGATGAATAAAAAACACATGAAGAACAGTCCCAAAAGGTGCACTGTTCTCTTGTGTTTTTCCGCTTTTCTTTTTCTTATATTATGCCGTCTCTTCTGCATAAATAATTCCTTCTCCTCTAAACCGCCTACATAATATATGGTAAAATAGAGGTTACTAACATGGTTACTACCAAAATCAATACCGTAACAGATACAATTTTCTTAAACTTTTTCCCATAAAAATTCATAGTCTTACCTCTCCCAAGTCTTTACATAATATCTATTATATTATACTCTTTTATACACTTTTACAAGTAAACTCTTTATAAACTTCCGTATCTTCTATAGAAAAAATCTGCGCCTGGTAATTCAATGGATTCCGGTTCCTGTAATCAAATAGAATCCGGCTTTCCTTACGCTCTCCCGTCCCCGACACATCATACCAGAACCGCTCGATATGCGTCATCTTCCGAAGCTGTCTCTTATCATAGCTTTCATATCCCTTGAGATACCGATGCTCTCTCGATTCTACCTCATAAAACGCAGACAACTCTTCCTTGAGCACCGTATATTCTCCTGCAAATTCCGGACGATTCTTCATATTTTCCCTTAAATACAAATCGAAAATAAGAAGTTCCCGGTAAAGTTCTTCCCTCTCCTTATCATATTTCAGCGCAAAATCCAGCAATATCTCATATCGGCTGACCCGGGAATGGCTGACCGCATGCAACCCACGTTCCTCATAATAAGCCCCAAGCGCTTCATACATGGCAAAAGGCGTTGGAAACGCATGGACAAGATGAGAAAGCGTGTAAGTGAATTGTCCACTATTGTAGTAGACTTCCACCATTTCTTCCACACGTTTCAATTTCAGAACGTCTTCATAAGGAAGCCATCTCGTATAAAGCACCTCATATGGCGGCTGGCTCTTATGAACGAGTCCATATTCCTTCTCATGCTCTTTCATATAAGAACCCTTCAGCACCTTCAGAAAACCGAGCTGTAATTGTTCCGGCTGCAGCGCATACACATCATTGAAAGACTCTCCAAAGCTTTCGTAATCTTCAAACGGCAGTCCCGCAATCAAATCCAAATGCTGATGTACGTTTCCCACTTCGTTGATTCTTCTTACAATGTCCGCCACTTTATTGAAGCGCATCGTCCGTTTGATTTCCCGAATCGTATCCGGATTCGTAGACTGCACCCCAATCTCCAGTTGAATCAACCCCGGCCGCATCTTTGCAATCAATTCCAGCTCTTCCTCATTCAGAAGGTCCGCAGAGATTTCAAAATGGAAGTTTGTCACGCCGTTATCGTGTTCCTGAATGTATCTCCAGATTGTCATCGCATGGTCGTGCTTACAGTTAAACGTACGGTCTACAAATTTCACCTGCGGCACTCTCTGGTCTAAGAAAAACTGAAGTTCTTCCTTTACCAAATCAAGATTTCTGAACCGAAGGCATTTATCGACAGAGGAGAGACAATAACTGCACGAAAACGGGCAGCCGCGGCTCGTCTCATAATAAATAATCTTATTCGCAAACTCCTTCATATCGTGGTACACAAACGGAACCTTGCTCAAATCCATAATCGGTCTCCATTCATTTTCACGAATCTGCTCTTCGGACTCCAAATCGCACTTTGCCCGATAAGTAATCCCCATAATCTCAGCCAGCTCTCCACATCCTTCCACGTAGTAAGCTGCAAGCTCCCGAAAGGTTTCCTCTCCCTCTCCCTTCATGACTCCCGTCACTTCCGGAAGACGAAGCAGTACCGCCTTGGAATCATAAGACACTTCCGGTCCGCCTACCCAGATAGGAATCTTTGGCATAATTTTTCGAATCTCCCGGATAAGATTCTCCACATAAGTCAAGTTCCAGATATAGCAGGAAAAACAAAGCACATCCGGTTTCCTCTTATATAAATCCATCAGAATCTCATCCTGCTGCTGATTAATCGTATATTCTGCAATGGAAATGTGCTCTTCATATGCTCCTGCGTAAGCTTTCAGACTGTATACCGCAAGATTGGAGTGGATATATTTTGCATTAATTGCCGCCAATACGATATTCATCCCGTTCCTCCTTTTACTATTCAAAAAAAGAGCCTCGCAATTGCGGACTCCATCATTGTTTCTTTTTCGTGCATTACACTTCGAACTCACCCCATGAGCGTTACCTCTGTAGTTAACTCAACCCAGGCACCCTTACGGCACCCGGAAGGTTCTGCTTAGTGCTGCTTCGTTCCCGACCTGACACAGTTCACAGATTCCCGTCGCGTAAGACCCAGATATCAACGCCACTTTCAGAGGGCAGCCTCACAGAATAAAGCCCTCAGTGTAATATCACCCCCACTATAGCGGATTGTAGGTACAAGGCACCGCTACCGCCCCGGCTGCACGAGTCTATATTATACTCTCTTTCTCATGGAAATGTCAATGCTTCTTCTTCGCTTTTCTCAATTCTTTAAAGAAATTTTTCATCATTTCACTACATTCCTCTTCCAAAACTCCTGTCTCCAGTTCCACCTGATGGTTAAACTGCTCCACTTGAAGTAAGTTTAAAATCGAACCGGCACACCCCGCCTTTGGATTCATGCATCCCACAACCACCTTCTTCACGCGTGCCTGTACAATTGCGCCGGAGCACATTTGACAAGGCTCGAGGGTTACATATAAGGTACAGTCTTCGAGTCTCCAATCCCCCATCTTCTTGCTCGCCTTCTTAATCGCAATCAGCTCTGCATGGGCAAGCGGATTCTTATCAATCGTTCTGCGGTTATATCCTCTTCCGATAATCTTCCCTTCATATACAATCACGCAGCCTATCGGGACTTCCCCAATCGCATACGCTTTCTTCGCCTGCTTAATTGCCTCTTTCATGTACTTCTCATTTTCCATCATTTATCCTTCCAATCCTCCTGAAAAAATATCCAAACTCTTCTGACGCCGGTTCTTCCTCTTCTTTGGCGTATACTTCTTGCGCCGCTCTAAATTCCGTAAATCCAAAGGCTCTTGCCACCTGTCTTTCTCTCTCATGGCCTACTCCCGGCACTCCGATATAAAGCATTCCTTCTTCCTCCATCCAGAGAAGATAGTGATACGTATAAAACCCATGCAGCAAAAAATTGTTATTGGCAAGATACCAGTATTTTCTTGGAAGCCTTGCAAGGTCTCTCCTCTGAATCTTCTCACAAAGGTAAGGCGTCTCTTCCAATTCTTCTAAGCTTTCCTCCGACTCCTGCACAAGCTGCGCTTCCCAAGCAGCGTCCTCCTGCACTTGTTCCTCTATCGGCGCCGCTTCTTCCTTTATCTCCCGAATGTCGTCTACCTCTACATTGTCTCCATTCCACACCGCCATATAGCGCGTGCCGCTCTCGCCCGTCAGGAGCAGCCCCGTCAGTTCTTCCGTTGTTCTTACACGGCCCATGTCCTCTCTTCCAAAAGACAACATATCATTAAGCAGAATGCTTCTTCTCTGAATCGTCCCTTGATAGACAGATTCATAGCCTTCTCCCCTCGGATAGAACAAAAATACTCGTATCTTCCCGTCGAGCTTCTCATTCAAGCCTCTTGCCTGCATCATCAATCTACCGGAGTCCTCTTCAAACTCTCCCTTAATAAATCCGATATTCCGAACCCGTTTCCCATCCTTATATTCGTATAAATATTGGGTAAAATGCTTCACAACGCTCTCCTTGTCTTCTTTCTCTATCTCCATTCTATTCCGATGCGTCATAAGATAGAACAAGGTGTCTCATTCTTCTCTCCCCGTTGATTTACAGTTTGAAACCCGGTCATGACAATCGCACAACCGGGTCTGAATCTTTTCTATCATTTTCGTTTTTAGTCCAAATAAGTCGGCGGAATATAATTCTTCCCCTGCAATCTCTTCTTTCTCTCCTGGAATCCAAGAAACGCCCATTCCGTCATATCTGTCCATTTATGTTCTGTACGGTCATATACCTGCACATACCCGATACGCTTCGGATGCATGCGCACACTGTTCGTCTCATATTCTTTTCGGGTATACGGGTTAATATCCCCTACCGGCTCTTTCTTCTCTTCCTTCTTAGGTTCCGATATTTCCTCTTCCTCCTCGCCCAGAAGTGCCATATCATCCGGCACAATGCTCTCTTCCTCTTCCAGCGCTTCCAGTTCGTCTTCCATATCGACCAAATCTCCAAGTGTGACTTCCCTTTCAATCGCCGCGTCTTCTTCGGTAATCGTCTCGTCTGCAAGAGGGGCGCGCTCCATTGTTTTCAATTGTTCTTTTTCCTCGCGTTCAAAACGTTTCTTCACCAGTTTTTGGATTTCCAGCTCCGTCGGTTCGATTTCCTCAATGTAAGCCGCGCGCTCTACTGATTCATTCGTCGCAAGGATACTTAGATGAAACGGGCATCCCAATATTTGTGCAATCAGTCTCATATCCCGCTCCTGAAAATTGTCTCTTCCCAATCTCTGTGTCAGATTCTGCCGGGACATCTTTTTTCCGGTACAAAGTTCAATCTGCTCTGCCAGCTCTTTAATGGTCATTCCTTTTCGATTCAAAATAATCTTCACTTGTTCTCCAAACGTAAGGTTTACCATACCCATTCCCTCCTTTTTTTAATCTTCACCAAGATATTCTTCTAACGTAATCCCCTGCTCTGTAATCTTTTTCGCATCTTCTACTCCAACATAGCGGTAATGCCATGGTTCATAAATGATTCCCGTAATATCGGTTTTTCCGTTCGGGTAGCGTAAAATAAATCCGTATTTATAACAATTTTCCGCAAGCCATTTCGCCTCCGGAGTTTCTTCCTGCTTTTTATCAAGCTGCGCATACGAGGAAGATACAATATCGACCGCTAACCCGATATTGTGCTCGCTTCTTCCGGGATAAGCGGTGGAGTCCATCGTTCTCTTGATGGCGTCCCAATAATTCAAGCCTTCCTTCACCGCATTCCCCATATATTCGTTATAAAGCTTCTGCTGATACTCAATCGTCCGATAAGAAGAGCAAATCATCGGGTCAACTCCTGCTTTCTTCGCATCCGCCAGCATAGTCTTCAACGCATCTGCAATCCTCTCATCTACCTGATGGCCTCCGCCCACATCGGCAAGCTTCGGCACATATCCTTCCGGCATCGGATGCGTGTCGTTCACAAGCATCAGATACCAAGGACGTTCTTCCGGATTTTTTATCTGCGCTTCCTTAAGCTGTGTTTCCAACTCTTCGGTCTTCTTTGTATATTCTGCCGTCAGCTTCTTCTCTTTCTTCACCGCATTCTTTGTCGCCATATGTTTTCCAATTCCATAACCTGCCAAAGAACCTGCCGCAAGAACTGCCGCGAGGAGAAGGACAAATCTTCTCCACGTTATCAATGTACAAACTCCGGCTTTTATCAGTCGGAAAATCATTTCAAAGAAACTTATAACTTTCTTTGTTGTCCATTTTAGGATATTTTTCATCTTCCCAACTTCTTTTTCCTGTTCTTCATTCATAATTCTACCTTCTGTATCTCTTCTGCAAACTCCCTGTTTGTTGCACAAACGGCAACATGATACGAAACGTCCAGGAAGTATTCTTTCAAATAATACGTATCTTCTATCTGCTCCGGAATCTTTGTCAGTTCCGGATATCCTTCTTTCATCTGAATCTCAAATGTATGAAGTCTCAGCTTCATCCCATACCTTGTCGCCTTCATAAAGCTTTCTCTCAAAGTCCAGCATCTGCAGAACGCGTCTTCCTGTTCGCTCCGATGCTGTTTTCCTAAAATAAACCTTTGCTCCCAGACAGAAAAATATTTTCGGACGAAAGAATACGGCACCTCCCGATTCTCCTGTATGTCACATCCGACTTTGGATTTCTTCTCTTTATCATCCTCTATCGAGCATAGCACATAGTCCCCGGAATGGGAAAGATTATACGGAGCCTCCTCCGACAGATTCCACTTTTCCCGCAAAGCTTCATAGAGAACCCACACGCCGATACTCTGCGCCTTCTTCTTCTCATCCTGAATCCGGTCCGCCTTTTCCTTGCGAAATAACGGCACAGTTTCGTAATAACGCGCATAAGTCTCCCTCTGATACAAAGGACGGATGTCCGCGATTCCTGTTCGAATCATCGAATCACATACTTTCTCAGTTTATTCCATACAAATAGTTGAAAATAATCATGCGCCTTTTCGAAAATCCAAAGTCCAACCTGCCCGGCTGCCCATACGATAGCCCAAAGCGCACCTTCGATTTTTCTCGTCACAAACAACTGCGGCACAAAGATAAGCGCCGGTACATACATGACATTAAAAATCAAATATCTTCCAATCCATAGATTCCTCGTTCCATGATTCAACTGACCGGATGCCGCGATTTTGTGAAAAAGCATTTCCGACAAAAGCAGGTATAGTCCCATCGCGCCATAGGTAATACAATACACCTTGTTTGGCGCCACAATCAATCCCGCCAGAAAACTTGCAACAAGAAAAGCGGCTCCATAACGGATGCCCCACTCCCGAACTGCAATTCCCACGCAGAACGCCGCACCGCAAATGAAAAATAATGTACTCACTTCAAAGATTGCCCCCAGGCTGATAAGCAGAACCGAAAATGCCGCCAGAAGCCCAAGCGCCGCAACTTTTTTTGCTTTTACATGCATGAGCAAATATCGCCTCCCATACATTCACAAAGAGAATCCACAAGCCAAAGGTCACAGCAGTTATTTCCCGTACCGCAATCCCCGAGAAAACCACCTTTATTATAGCTCGGACGTCCATATCCGTATCCTGTCGTCTGATATCTCTGTCCCTGCCACTGCATACGATTCACCATGTTCGCATATTCCGGATTGCCCGGTTCCATAGATGCCGCCTGCTGTGCATGCTGCATTGCGACAATATTATTCCCCATGCCATAGTTCGCAGCCGCGCTATAATAATACCATCTCGCATTTCTGTTGCTCATTCCATTCAATACATTCATGGCCTCCGCATAATGTCTCGCATTGATATAGTTTGCCACTGCCTGGAACTGTACGTCCTGCTCACTGTAATTTCCACTATTGGAATACCCATAATTATAGCCCTGATTTCCGGAATACCCACCTTGGCCGCTTTCTCTCTGCTTCATAATCTGGTCGTAAGCTTCCTGCACCTCTTTAAACTTCTCTTCCGCCAGGTCTGAAAGCGGATTGTTCGCATAAGAATCCGGATGGTACTTTCTACTCAATTCTCGATATGCTTTCTTTACTTCATCATCACTGGCGCTCGGTGATACGCCAAGCACCTCATATGGATTTGTCATGATTCTTCTATTCCTTTCCTTTGTTTCTCATCGTATTTATTCCACACTCCCACATACAAAATATTTCTCAAAATATCTACATACTGTATACATGGAAGTTTCTCAAATGCACTGCTGCATTCTGCAAGCACAAGATTCAACATCTGCCCGCATTTTTCCTCGTAATCCTTTTCTCCGTAAATCGAAATCAACGGATTATAACTGCCATTTTTGATATCTTTTTCCACATCATCATAGGCGTCCAGAATATAAATATATTTTCCAAGATAGAATCCAAGCTTTTTAAGCGTCGGCTTCCAAACGTCCTCCCGATATAGGAACAGCTCTGCCATCAGTTCTCCGAAACATCTGGCGACAAGGTCAATATTCTCTTCTCCCCGCTTCTCTGCTATGCGGAGCCGCTTCAGACATCTCTGAATTCTATCGCATTTCTGTGGATATCTCTCCCGAATCTCAAGATACGTCTTGTGCAGAAGCCGAAGTCCCGCAAGCCCTGCCTTGCTCTTCTCATCCTGCCAGTCATCCACAAAGTGAAAATACGTAAGCACAATATTCATATCCGCAGCATACTCTGTAATCCGGTTAAACATCATCTCATGTTTCTTTGCCGGATGGACAATGCAGCGGTTCTTCTCATGAACCGGAACCTCCTCATAAAGAGACGTCAAAAGTATAATGAGAAATGTCATGTCATACGTCAATGTCATCTGTCCGAGGAACCCGTATTTCTCACGCAGCACTTTGCACAGGCCGCAATAATATGCCCGATATGTGGCGTAATCTTTCACCTTCAGTTCTCCTTTTTGTATCGTAACATAACCAAACATGAAATTCTCCTTCCTTTCAACCTGCATTTTCGCATGCTGTAGATAGTATAGCATGAATATCTTAACTTTTGCAGAGGGAATTTCTAAAAAATGTGTGAACATCAAGACATTTTACATCCCATATCCGTTAGTGCTATAATATGTTTCAAAGACAAATATGAGGAGGTTTGACAATGAAATTTTCAGAATTACCTTACGAACGTGTAAATATGGAAGAAACCGTTAAAAAGGCAGAAGCATTGACGGAAGCATTCCAAAATTCCACCACGTTCGAAGAGCAGCTCGAGCTCATCAAAGAAATGGATGCCTTACAAAACGATATCTACTCCATGATAAATTTGGCCTATATCCGTTACACTATCAACACCGGAGACGCTTTTTATGCTTCCGAGCGTGAATACAATGATTCCAATTCTCCGCTTCTGCATACTGCATTCCAAAAATTCGAAAAAGCAATGGCAGAATCCGTTTTTCGGGAGCGTCTTATCGAGGAAATCGGTGAACTGGCATTCGATAAAATTGATTTTTCACTAAAAAGCTTCAAGCCAGAACTTACCGAACTTCTCCAGGAAGAAAGTAGACTAAAATCCCAATATCAGAAACTTATGGGAAGCGCCGAAATTCCTTTTCATGGCGAGATTCTAAACATTTCACAGATTGGAAAATACCAGCAGAGTAATGACCGTACTGTCAGAAAAGAAGCTTTTGAGGCTCTCGGGCAGTTTTATGATTCCATTCACAAAGAACTGGATAAAATTTTCGACCTTATGGTGAAAAACCGCACAAAACAAGCAAAAATGCTGGGTTACGATAGCTTTGTCGAACTTGCCTATCTTCGTCAGGAACGGTGCTATGATAAAGAGGCAGTCCAGAATTTCCGCCGACAGGTCGTAGAAGAACTCGTCCCTGTCGTAACTACATTAAAAGAACAGCAGACAAAACGAATCGGCGTAGAGAAGCTTTTCTACTATGATGACGGCTGTAAATTTGCAGACGGCAATCCGACTCCAAAGGGAACCGCAAGCGACCTTCTTGCTGCCGGAAGAAAAATGTATACAGAGATGTCTCCGATTACAAAAGAATTCATCGATTTCATGTTTGAAAACGATTTATTTGACGTAATCGCAAAGCCGGGGAAAACAACAGGCGGATACTGTCACAGCATTCCAAAATACAAAATGCCTTTTATCTTCTCCAACTTTAACGGTACAAGCGGCGATGTGGAAGTGCTGACACACGAAGCCGGCCATGCCCTCGCATATTACCGCGCCGTAAGAGAACTTCCTTTCCAGATGTCTCACGACCCGACAATGGAAGCATGCGAGACCCACTCCATGTCCATGGAATTTTTCGCCGAGCCTTGGTATCCTCTATTCTTCCAGGAAGAAACTGCAAAATATGCCTACGCGCATCTGGAGGGAACGCTCTCTTTCATCCCATACGGATGTATGGTAGACCATTTCCAGGAAATCATATACTCGAATCCGGATATGACTCCTTCCGAACGAAACAATACCTGGCTTGAACTGGAACAGATATATCGTCCGTATCTCGACACAACCGGACTCCCATTCTATTCCGAAGGCGCCGTATGGCAACGCCAGCTCCATATCTATACATCACCGTTCTATTACATTGATTACTGCCTCGCACAAACGGTAGCGTTACAGTTCTTTATGGAAATACAGAACGATTGGGATTCCGCGTGGGAAAAATACAATGCATTTCTCGCACAGGGAGGAAAGAAAAATTTCCTGAACCTTTTAAAAGATGCGAACCTGATGTCTCCGATGGAAGACGGCTGTCTGAAAATGATTGCACAGGCGGCTCGAAAATGGTTAGAAGAACATCCGCTTGATTAAAAATCAGTCGACACATAGAAAAATGGAAGACAATATTTCAGCAGAGGGGTGATATCGAATCCCCCTCTTCTGTTTATGTAATACGCAAAAAAGAAGCACCGCCCCCATAGCTCAATGGCTACAAAAACAGTGCTTCCTATAAATGCGCGATCAGGGGTTCGAACCCTGGACACCCTGATTAAGAGTCAGGTGCTCTACCAACTGAGCTAATCGCGCATCTCGCATTATGAAGTTTGTATTCCTTAACGCAAGGTTTATTATATAACAACTTTTAAAATAATGCAAGACAAATTTTAAAGAAATTTAAAAAAACTTTCAAAAATTTTCATTTTCTGACATACATGTGGAAATTATGCCCTCATATAGCTTTTTTACAGAACATGTTTATGCAATGTAAATCCGCGTCCCTTCACTTCACTTACCTGGCTGATTACCATGAATGCTTTGTCGTCAATCTCCATCACGAGCTGATTCAGTTTCGGGAGTTCTCGGTTGGAAACAACAGTCATCACCGAGAATCCATCTTCGTGAAGATATCCGGATTCTGTCTTATAGAGTGTTGTTCCTCTATCCAGTTTTTTGTGAATCATCTCGTTGATTTCGCGATACTGTCTGCTCATGATTTTTACCTGCATCTGTGTTTTTCCCATGAGTAACACTTTATCTACAAGCACTGTGTAAATCATGACAAGCAGAATTCCATATAAGCTCTTCTCCTTATCCCGGAAAAACATCTGTCCAATCAGGATAGCAAAGTCAAATACATAGAGTCCTACGGAAACCGGCAATCCCATCTTCTTATTGAAAATCAATGGCGGGATATCCATACCACCGGTGGAAGCTCCTGCTTTGATAACCATTCCGATTCCGACTCCGATAGACACTCCCGCAAAGATTGTGCAGAGCATCGGGTCATTTGTCAGATTCTGAAGTCCGTCAATCTTCTGCACGACGCCGAGAATAAACGGAAAATAGAACGTACTGATTAAAGATGTAAGCGCAAATGACTTTCCGAGTACAAGAATGGCAAGAATAAACATGACAATGTTAAACCCTGCCGCAAACACTTCAATCGGAAGTCCGATATAGTGGTTGGCAATCAGTCCAAGTCCTGTCGTTCCGCCTGTAATCAACCCTGTAGGAAGAACAAAGGCCGCAAGTCCGGCCGCATAAATCGTATTTCCGAGCAACACGAAAAATATCTTCTTCACATCAAAGATATCTTTCAATTCTTTTTTCGTTTCTGCTTTCATGAAATCCTCCTTTTATCACTTTACTTTAATAAATTTCCCCTTAAACGCAAGAAAAACAGGTTATAAAACCTGCTTTTCCCGTTTCAACTTATCTATTATAGCATTCTCTTAAAAAAAGTTCAAGATTCTCCTGAAGCTTTATCCGCATTTGCACCGAGGATTTAATATCCTACACACTTCATCGAATGAACTTTTCAGGCAAGCCAGCTTCCGGTTCAGACAAGGCTTCTCATACAGAATACACCGGACTTTCTCTTTTAGCCTCCTGCTCCCTTTCATTTTGCAACTCTCCTTTTTATCAGGATATGCAAAACGCCCTCTTTATTTTCTTACCGCAATTAATTTGTGAATCGGATTCCCCATAGAGGAGAACTTCGCCTCATACTCCGTCATGATATTTCCCTCATTCATTTCCTTATTATTATGCAGGTCGAACGTGTGGGCTTTCAATTCCCATCCCGCTTCCTCAACCTGTTCTAATGAAAATTCAAAAAGAGGCCTGTTATCTGTTTTGAATTCCACCACGCCTTTTTCCACGAGCACTTTCTCATAGATACTAAGGAAACGTGTGGAAGTAAGTCTTCTTCTCGCATGTCTTGCCTTCGGCCATGGGTCTGAGAAATTCAGATAAATCTTCTCCACCTCTTCCGGCGCGAACACCTCGTCAAGCTCGCCCGCGTCCATGCAGATAAATCGGATATTCGTAAGTCCTTCGTATTCTTCCGTTCCGAATTTCTCCAACGCTCTTAGAAGGACACTGGAATACCGCTCGATTCCGATATAATTTACGTCAGGATTCCTTTTTGCCAATTCCAGAATGAATTGTCCTTTTCCCATCCCGATTTCGATATGCAGCGGATTCTCATTTCCAAACACTTCGTTCCATCTTCCTCTGTGATTCTTCTCATCTTTTACCGCAACCGGATTTGCATCGATTTCCTCCTGCGCTCTCGGTATGTTTCTCAATCTCATATACTGTTTCCTCCTCGTGTAACGAACATCATCTGCTAAGGGAATGCTGTTCCTTTGACATCCTCCCAACATCCGATATTTAGTTAAATTTATCATTTTTTTTGTAAATTTTTAAGATTTTTTCTGCAATCTTTTCTATAGTATTTTAACAGAATCGGAGTATGATTAGTAGAGTAGATTTTTAAAAATTTTTAAAGGAGGATTGCTCATGGATTCGATTGTAAAAAGACTATCAGAAATCGAGACTTCCGCAGCTTCTATCGTAGAACATGCAGAATCCCAAAAAGAAGTTTTAGATTGTGAAATGGCGGAAAAGAAACAGGAATTTGACGAATTTCTTAGATGCGATACGGAAACCAAATTAAAAGACATTCGTTCACACCTGGAGAGCCGCATGGAAGAAGAACTCGCAAAGCTGAAACAGGCAAGCGATGACACCATCCGCGCATACAATGAAGAGTATGAAACAAAACACGAAGAATATGCAAGGGCTATTTTAGCCCGCATCACAGAGGTAGCGTAATGGGTGGTTTATTAAAATATAGCGGAGTTGTCACCAAAATCCGCGCTATGCAATCCCATCTGCTTACGGAAAAGAATTTCGAAGAAATCGCGAATCTCTCAACCGTCACAGAAGCAGTTACCTATCTTAAAGGAACAACCGGCTATGAAGAAGTTCTCCGGGATACGGATATTAATACGCTCCATCGTGGTGACGTGGAGAAACTTCTCACTCAATCGCTTTATAACGACTATTCGAGACTCTATTCCTTTTCCGGTCTTGAAGTACGAAGATTCTTGAGTTTGTACATGAAACGTTATGAAGTAGACCTTATCAATTATTGCTCCCGTATCGTGTTCAATCACTATCAGGAGCCATTCGATTTGAACCATAAGAAACCATTTTTCGACAAATATTCTCAGATTTCCATCGACAGTCTGATTACTGCCCGTTCCATGGATGAGCTTGTAGAAGCCCTTCATGATACGGAATACTATAAGCCTTTGAAAAAATTGTCCGAGAACGGCAGCCCAGGCTTATTTGACTATGACCTTGCGCTGGACCTCTATTACTTCTCTTCTATTTGGAGAGAACGCAAGAAAATATTGAAGAAAAAAGACTTGGAAATGTTCACCAAGAGCTCCGGTTCTAAAATCGACCTTCTGAATCTCCAGTGGATATATCGGGCGAAGAAATATTATGCGCTTTCACCCGCCGATATCTACGCGATGCTGATTCCAATCCAGTACCATCTGAAACAGGATGAATTGAAGCATCTCGTGGAGGCTGCCGGCGTCGATGAGTTCATGGCAGCAGCACAGAAGACATACTATGCCAAAAGATATGAATTCGACAATACCCATACGATTGAACATCTATATAAGGATTGTCTGAATCATTTATACAAAGCCGAGAGACGAAAATTCCCATATTCGCTCTCCACAGTAAACACATATCTTTTCTTAAAGGAAGAGGAAATTCAAAAATTAACTACAACGCTTGAATGTATCCGCTATGGTTTGACACCGAAGGAAACACTTGAGTATGCAGGAGGTGTGCAGCTAGTATGATTGTAAAAATGAAATTTATCACAATCACAGCTCATAAGAGAGATATCGACCGTATCTGCGACCAATATCTTTCCAAATATGAGATTCAGCTTGAAAATGCCCTCTCCGAACTGAAAACCGTAGACAATCTGCTGCCTTTCGTGGAGGTAAACCCATTTAAGGAAGCGCTTGAAAAAGCGAATCAGTTCGCGAATTATATCGAGGACACCGAAAGCCTGGAGAACACATCTTTCTCCCAAGAGGAAATGTTTTCTCTCATCCGGAATATGAACGAGACATATATGTCGTTCCGGGAAAAAGAGGATGAATTGAAAAAAACACAGGAACATTATCGTGACGTATTGACTCTTGTCAATCCATTCCGTTCCATCGATTTCAGCATCCACGAAGTAACACAGTACAAATTCATCAAATTGCGTTTCGGACGTGTACCTGTCGATTATTACCATAAGCTCGAGAAGTACGTACACGAAGATTTGGACGTCATCTTCCTGGAAGGCTCCAGAGACGCCTCCCATGTCTACGGTGTTTATTTCGCCGCAGAAGGGAATATTCAGCAGGTGGATGCCATTTTAAAATCGCTTCACTTTGAACGTCTTCGTCTTCCGGATGAATATGACGGAACGACAAGAGACGCCTGCCGAAAGCTGGAAGAAGAGATTGAACGTCTAAATAAAGAAATCCTTTCAACAGATGAGAAGATTCGAGACGCTTTCAAGGAAAACGGGGCAAAACTCCTCGCCGTAAGAAAACGTTTGAACGAACTGAGCAGCAACTTTGATGTCCGTAAGCTTGCAGCTCTCGTAGAGAACAAACGTGGCGACCACTTCATCCTCTGCGGATGGATGCCGGAAGACCAGTTCTCGCTGTTCATGGATGATATCAAGAAAGACCCTGACGTGTTCGTTATCGTGGAGGATAACAACGAAGAATACTTCAGCGAACCGCCTACCAAGCTTAAGAATCCAAAATTCTTCAAGCCATTCGAGATGTTTATCCGAATGTACGGACTACCCGCTCACAATGAGATGGACCCGACCATATTCGTGGCGCTGACTTATACCTTTATCTTCGGCGTCATGTTCGGCGACGTAGGACAAGGCTTATGTCTCTTCATCGGAGGCGCGCTTCTCTATAAATTCAAGAAGATAAACCTAGCGGGTATTATCTCCATCGCAGGTATCTTCTCAACCATCTTCGGATTTATGTTCGGAAGCGTATTCGGCTTTGAAGATATTATAGAAGCCCAATGGATACGTCCGATTTCACACATGACAACATTGCCGTTTATCGGCAAACTGAACACCGTATTTATCGTGGCTGTCGCTTTCGGTATGGGAATCATCTTAATTTCCATGATTTTCCATATCATCAACGCCAAGAAGACCCACGATACCGAAGCTTTGCTTGACCAGAACGGAATCACAGGACTTGTCTTCTACGGAGCGGTCGTTCTGACTTTATCACTCTTCATGACAGGCAACAAGCTTCCTGGAACCATCGTTTTGATTGTCATGTTCGGCATTCCGCTTCTTATCATGCTCTTCAAGGAGCCGATTACGGCTAAGCTTGAGAAACGGGCAAATCATTCGGAAGAAGGCAAAGTCATGTTTGTCGTACAAGCCGTTTTCGAAATGTTTGAGACATTATTAAGTTACTTTTCCAACACACTTTCCTTTGTGCGTATCGGAGCCTTTGCAGTCAGCCATGCCGCGATGATGGAAGTCGTATTGATGCTGGCAGGCGCCGAGACAGGCAACCCGAACTGGGCGGTTATCGTAGGCGGAAATCTTTTCGTCTGCGCTATGGAAGGACTTATCGTCGGAATCCAGGTATTGAGACTGGAATACTACGAGATGTTCAGCCGTTTTTACAAAGGAACAGGACGCGAATTTAAACCATACAATTAGGAGGACATTATCATGAGTTTCGTAACAAAATTAACATTAATCATCACTTTAGTTTTAAGCATTATGATTCCATTCGGATACTTTTTAATCGGAGAAAAGAACAAGAAACGCTATAAAAGAGCGATTGGAACAAACGTATTCTTCTTCTTTGGCGCTTTCGTCATCGCTTCTATCATGATGTACGGAGGCAATGTACAGGCTGCCGCTTCCACATCCGCAGCCGGTGGAATCTCTGTAGGTCTCGGTTACATCGCAGCAGCTCTCGTTACAGGTCTTTCCTGTATCGGTGGCGGTATCGCCGTAGCAAGTGCGGCAAGCGCAGCTTTGGGCGCTATCAGCGAAGATTCCAGCGTACTTGGTAAGTCACTCATTTTCGTAGGTCTTGCAGAAGGTGTCTGTCTGTATGGACTGATTATTTCTTTCATGATTTTAGGTAAACTGTAATCTATGAAAATGTATTTAATCAGTGATAACGTAGACACTTACACAGGCATGCGCCTGGCCGGTGTAGACGGAATCGTTGTGCATGAGCGGCAGGAGCTCTACGAGGCTCTTACCGCTGCCATGAACGACAAAGAACTCGGCATTATACTTCTGACCGAGAAACTCGGAAGAGAATTCCCGGACATCATCGATGAGATGAAGCTGAAACGTAAACTGCCTCTTCTTGTGGAAATTCCCGACAGACATGGAACCGGACGTAAGAAGAACTTTATCACATCCTATGTAAATGAAGCAATTGGACTAAAACTATAAAGAAGGTGACACATTTGACATTAGAAGAAAAGATTGAACATCTGAAAAACGCTTCCATGGAAGAAGCCAGAGCTTCAGGAAACCGTATCATCCAGGAACATTCTGACGCTTTAGAGAAGATTTTCAACGACCATAAAGAAAACGCCATCCGTCAGGCAGAGCTTACCATCAAGACGGAGACAAATAACGCCAAACAGGAACTAAACAAAGCCATGGCAAAATCTCAGCTTGATTTGAAAAGACAGCAGGGAAAATGCCATACGCAGTTAAAAAACAAACTCTTCAAACGTGTTCTCGAACTTGTTGAAGAATATATGAAAACGCCGGCTTATGATGAGTTCCTTGTAAAACATATCAACAATGCGCTTTCTTTCGCCCAAGGTGCAGAGATGACCATCTATCTCAACCCTTCCGATGCCGAGAGAAAAGAAGCTTTAG
Organism: uncultured Lachnospiraceae bacterium; assembly: GCA_905197485.1. Classification (GTDB taxonomy): domain Bacteria; phylum Bacillota; class Clostridia; order Lachnospirales; family Lachnospiraceae; genus Faecalimonas. The sequence goes on from CAJJYZ010000017.1 coordinate 40,367, forward strand.
AGCAGCGTACTAACGCCTCCCTCACCATCAGCAAAGAAGATTTCCTCGGAGGCATCCGCGCTGTCATCCATGACAGACATATTTTAATCGATAACTCTTTCTCTTCCTCATTGCAGGAAGAATACGATACATTCTTATTCACAGGAGGTGTGACAAATGACTAGAACAGCAACCATCTACGGTATCAACGGTCCTGTCATTTATCTGAAAGGCAATACCGGATTTAAAATGTCCGAAATGGTCTATGTCGGAAACGAACGCCTCGTCGGAGAAGTCATTGCTCTGGATAAGGATATGACAACCGTACAGGTTTACGAAGAGACAACCGGACTTCATCCGGGAGAGATAGTAGAAGCATCCGGTAATGCGGTCTCTGTTACTCTCGCGCCTGGTATTTTGAATAATATTTTTGATGGTATCGAACGCCCTCTTGAGAAGATTGGAGAACACTCCGGCGCATTCATCAGCCGAGGTGTCAGCGTAGATTCCCTTGACCGCGAGAAGAAATGGGATGCACACATGACCGTTAAAGAAGGAGACCTTCTTCATGGCGGCGACATCATCGCAGAAGTTCCGGAGACTTCCGCCATCGTCCATAAGTGTATGGTTCCTCCAAACGTAAACGGTACAGTACTCTCCGTTGTTCCGGACGGAGCCTACACGATTGACGAGGTTCTCGTCACTTTGGAGACAGACAATGGCGAGAAAGTAGAACTTACCATGACACAGCGTTGGCCGATTCGTGTACCGCGACCGACACACCACCGTTTCCCTGCGTCTGTGCCCCTTATTACAGGACAGCGTATTCTGGATACCATGTTCCCGATTGCCAAAGGCGGTACAGCCTGCGTTCCGGGTGGTTTCGGTACCGGAAAGACAATGACACAGCATCAGATTGCAAAATGGTCTGACGCGGATATCATCATCTACATCGGCTGCGGTGAACGTGGAAATGAAATGACACAGGTTCTGGAAGAATTTACAAAGCTTATCGACCCGAAATCCGGCAATCCATTGATGGCACGTACAACATTGATTGCCAACACTTCCAACATGCCGGTAGCTGCGCGTGAAGCAAGTATCTATACAGGCCTTACCCTCGCAGAATATTATCGTGACATGGGATATGATGTGGCAATTATGGCGGACTCCACTTCCCGTTGGGCAGAAGCCCTTCGTGAGCTTTCCGGTCGTCTGGAAGAGATGCCTGCGGAAGAAGGATTCCCGGCATATCTTGCATCTAGACTCTCCGCATTCTATGAGCGTGCCGGAATGATGCACAACTTAAACGGCACAGACGGTTCCGTATCCATCATCGGAGCGGTTTCCCCACAGGGAGGCGACTTCTCCGAACCGGTTACACAGAATACAAAACGTTTCGTCCGCTGCTTCTGGGGACTGGATAAGAGCCTTGCTTACGCGAGACACTTCCCGGCAATCCATTGGCTCACAAGCTACAGTGAATATCTGTTAGACTTGGCTCCATGGTACAACGAACATATTTCTCCGAAGTTTGTAGACGACCGTAACCGTCTGATGGCAATCCTCAACCAGGAAAGCAGTCTGATGGAAATCGTAAAATTAATCGGTAGCGACGTACTGCCGGACGACCAGAAACTTGTATTGGAAATCGCAAAAGTTATCCGTCTCGGATTCCTGCAGCAGAATGCATTCCACAAAGACGATACTTGTGTTTCCCTGGAAAAACAGTTCAAAATGATGGAAGTTATCTTACACTTATATCAGAAGTCCAAGGAACTCATCACGATGAACATGCCGATTTCCGTATTGAAGGATGAAAATATTTTCGAACGTGTCATCGCGATGAAATACGACGTACCGAATGACCGTCTCGATTTGTTTGACGATTATATGAAAGACATTGACGCATTCTATGAGCGCGTCATGGAACGTAACGCATAAGGAGGGCAGACATTATGTCAATTGAATATTTAGGCTTAAGCAATATCAACGGCCCTCTCATTGCCTTAGAGGGTGTACAGGACGCTTTCTATGATGAAATCGTAGAATTTGTCGTGGATAAAACAGAACGAAAACTCGGCCGTATCGTAGAAATCTACGAAGACAAAGCGGTCATTCAGGTATTTGAAGGAACGGAAAATATGTCCCTTCTCAATACCCACACAAAACTGACCGGACATCCGATGGAGATTGCACTCTCCCCGGATATGTTAGGACGTACGTTCAACGGTATCGGACAGCCAATCGATAACCTGGGACCGATTACTTCCACATTAAAACGTGATGTCAACGGTCTTCCGCTGAATCCGGTCAAACGTGAATATCCGCGTAACTATATCTGTACCGGTATCTCCGCAATCGACGGACTGACTACTTTAATTCGTGGACAGAAGCTTCCAATCTTCTCCGGGAACGGTCTGCCGCACGACCAGCTCGCGGCACAGATTGTAAAACAGGCGTCACTTGGAGATAATTCAGACGAAGAATTTGCCATCGTATTCGGCGCCATGGGCGTAAAACACGACGTAGCCGATTTCTTCCGCCGTACATTCGAGGAAAGCGGTGTATCCGACCACGTTGCCATGTTCCTGAACCTGGCAAATGACCCGGTAGTAGAACGACTCATCACACCGAAGGTTGCCCTTACCGTAGCGGAATATCTTGCATTTGAAAAAGGAATGCATATCCTCGTTATCTTAACAGATATGACTTCCTTCGCGGAGGCTATGCGTGAAGTCTCCTCCTCCAAAGGAGAGATTCCAAGCCGTAAAGGTTTCCCAGGATACTTATACAGTGAACTGGCAACGATTTATGAACGCGCCGGCATCGTAGCCGGAGCAAAAGGTTCCGTTACACAGCTTCCAATCCTGACGATGCCAAACGACGATATCACGCATCCGATTCCGGACTTGACCGGATATATTACAGAAGGCCAGATTGTACTGGACCGTAACCTGCATGGACAGTCTGTTTATCCACCGATTAACATTCTTCCGTCCCTTTCCCGTCTGATGAAGGACGGTATCGGTGAAGGTTACACGAGAATCGACCATCAGGACCTTGCCAACCAACTCTTCTCCGCTTATGCAAAAGTAGGTGAAGCAAGAAATCTGGCATCCGTCATCGGTGAAGACGAACTCTCGCCAATCGACAAGAAATATCTTGCCTTCGGTAAAGCCTTTGAAGAGCGTTATATCGGACAGGGCTTGGAGGAAAACCGTACGATTGAAGAGACATTAGACCTTGGATGGGAACTTCTGAAAATGCTTCCAAGAGAAGAGCTTGACCGTATCGATACGAAGATTCTGGAACAGTTCTATCCGGCAGAACAGGATAATGCGAACTAGAAAGGAAGGGATGTTATGGACCCACGTTCATTTCCGACAAAAGGAAACTTAATACTTGCGAAAAACTCCCTTTCTCTTGCAAAACAAGGGTTTGAGCTCATGGATAAGAAACGAAACATTCTTATCCGCGAGCTGATGGACTTGATTGAACAGGCAAAAGACATTCAGGAACAGATTGACACCACATTCACTTACGCCTACAAATGTCTGCAGCGCGCCAATATCGAGAATGGAATCAACACCGTCTCCCAGATTGCATATACCGTACCGATTGAAGATTCTATCCGAATCAAAAGCCGAAGCATCATGGGAACAGAAATTCCACTTGTCACTTATACACCGGATGAGAAGACACCTACTAATTCCTTCTCCACAACGAAAGAGTCTCTCGATAAAGCAAGAGAAGCTTTCCAGACGGTAAAAGAGTTGACAATCCGCCTCTCGATGGTAGAAACTTCTGCTTACCGTCTGGCGACCAACATCAAGAAAACCCAGAAAAGAGCCAACGCTCTGAAGAACATTACAATTCCAACCTACACGAATCTGGTGTACACAATCACAAACGCACTGGAGGAAAAAGAAAGGGAAGAATTCACAAGACTGAAAGTCATAAAGGCAAGAAGATAGAAAAAGGCTGCCGGACTCGTATCAATTAATGAATCCGACAGCCTTTCTATTAATATATTTATTTTTTCCCTTTAACATACAATACAAACACAACTAATGTTATATTTACGCCTAATACCGCACCAATCGAAGCATACATTCCCCAATCAAAAAAACCAATCAGCAAACACAGAAGCACAGAAAGTATAATCACACTAGGAAAATTATTATTAAACTATAAATGTAAGCGATGTATAATCACACGGTTTGTCGCCACCAACTTTTCATGAGATAATCA
>CAJJYZ010000018.1 GCA_905197485.1 uncultured Lachnospiraceae bacterium
CAGATGGGACATTTTCCCTTGGGGTATATTAGGACATTATCATAAATGGTTTATATACGATAAAATTTGAGGAATAAAAATACTTTTCAGATGAGAGAAAATGTGATACACTAGGAAGTGGTATTAAAAACTATGTGTAATAGAAGTGTAAATGATAAGAATTGACGTGAGGTAATTGGGTATGAGTTATAAAATCATTGTGGATAGTTGTGGAGAACTGACAGAGGAGATGAAAAAAAGCGGGCATTTTGTGACGGCGCCGTTGAATCTCCAGGTGGATGAACAATGGATTGTAGATGATGAGACGTTTAACCAGGCGGAATTTTTGAGGCTTGTGGCGGCAAGTCCGAATTGCCCAAAGTCATCCTGTCCATCGCCGGAGAAATATATGGAATATTATCAGGGGGAAGAGGAGCGAATTTATGTGGTGACACTTTCCGCTGAGCTGAGCGGTTCTTATAACAGCGCGGTGTTGGGAAAGAACTTGTACGAAGAAGAGGGGGAGGAGAAGGAGATTTATGTATTTAACTCCCGTTCTGCGTCTGCCGGAGAGACATTGATTGCGCTTAAGATTCAGGAGTGCGAAGAAGCCGGAATGAGTTTTGAGGAAGTAATCCAGACGACAGAGCAGTATATTGAAGAACAGCATACATATTTTGTGCTGGAGAATCTGGAGACATTGAAGAAGAACGGACGATTAAGCGGCGTGAAGGCGCTTGTTGCTACGGCCCTCAATATCAAGCCGGTGATGGGTTCCACTCCGGAAGGAACGATTTGCCAGAAGGGGCAGGCAAGAGGAATCAAGAAGGCGCTGGATAAGATGGTGGATGATGTCATTGGCGAGTTGATTCACGCGGAGAAAAAAGTGCTTGCCATCACACATTGTAATTGCTATGAACGGGCGGTTGCGGTGAAGAATAAGCTTTTGGAAAAGGTGACGTTCCGGGATATTATCATTTTGGATACAAGAGGAATCAGCAGTATGTATGCGAACGACGGCGGGATTATCGTGGTTGTATAATGACTGAAGCTGTGGTATAATCAAAAACAGTATGAGAATACATTGCAAGACAAAGTGCAGATGTCGGCGATGAAAGGAGTTTGGAATTATGAGTCAGACGAAGGTAGACCGTTATAAGGAAGAAAAAGCGAATAGAAAGAAAATCATGAAGAGGGAAAAGCAGATGAGAATACTCCGTAATACAGTTGCCTGTATAGCGGTAGTGGGAGTGCTTGGATGGATTGGTTACTCTGCGTGGAGTTCCTATGAGAAGAATCAGCCGGTAGAGAGTGCGGAAGTCGATTACACAGCAATGTCTGACTATCTTTCCGAAATGTATGCAGCAGAATAGAATGCCACAGAAGTGACAAAAAAGATAAATATTGTATGAAATTTGGGATACATCCCCACAATCGTGGAGATGTATCTTTTTGTTTGTTCAAAAAATGGTATTGGATGCGAAAAACCTTGTAAAATCGCGCTTTTTCCAAAATGTGTAAATTCTGTGACAAAATAAAAAAATTGCAAAAAGGGCTTGAAAAGGGGAAAAAAGTAGTTTACAATGAGTTTAAGTGGTGGAAAGTGGTGAATAGTGGTACGAAATGGGGCGAAAGTGGCAGACCCATTTGGAAGAAGGTGATTCCAGATGTTGACGGGAGAATTTAATCACAGTATAGATACAAAAGGCAGGCTTATAATTCCATCTAAGTTCCGCGAAATTCTTGGAGAAAACTTCGTGATTACAAAGGGATTAGATGGCTGTTTGTTTCTATATCCGGGCAACGAATGGAAAATCTTCGAAGAAAAGCTAAGAACCTTACCGCTCACTAATAAGAATGCCAGAACATTTACACGTTTCTTTTTGGGAAGTGCAGTGGATGGCAGCCTTGACAAACAAGGCAGAGTATTAATCTCTTCTGCCCTCAGAACTTTTGCCGGATTGGAAAAAGAAGTGGTTTTGGTCGGAGTACTGGACCGCGTGGAAATCTGGGACAAAGCAAAATGGGATGAAAATAATACAGAAGTGGAAGACAACATGGATGACATTGCAGCTCACATGGAAGATTTAGGGCTCAGTATCTAATTCCATGAGGGAGGACATTATGACATTCGAACACAAGTCAGTATTGTTAGAAGAGACCGTAAATGGTCTGAACATCAAGCCAGACGGCATTTACGTGGATGGAACGCTTGGTGGTGGCGGGCATGCATGGGAAGTTTGTTCGCGGTTAAATGACAAGGGGAGTTTTATAGGAATAGATCAGGACGCGGCGGCTATCGAGGCGGCAGGCGCCCGGTTACGTGACTTCGGGGAGAGAGTTACGATAGTAAGAAGCAACTATTGTGATATGAAGTCGCAGCTTCAGAAGTTAGGCATTGAAAAAGTGGATGGGATTGTTCTGGATTTGGGCGTATCGTCCTATCAGTTGGATACGGCAGAACGAGGATTTTCCTATCGGGTCGATGTACCTTTGGATATGAGGATGGATAGGCGTCAGAGCATGACGGCAAGGGACATTGTCAATGACTATAGTGAGATGGACCTGTTTCGCATTATCAGGGATTATGGGGAAGATAAATTTGCAAAGAATATCGCAAAACATATCGTCCTTGAGCGTGCGAACGGGCCAATTGAAACAACAGGACAATTGACGGAGATTATTAGACAGTCCATTCCGATGAAATTTCAGAAGAATGCAGGACACCCTGCAAAGAGAACGTTTCAGGCGATACGAATCGAATTGAATCGGGAGTTGGAAGTTTTAAGAGATAGTTTAGATACGATGATTGATATGCTGAATCCGGGAGGAAGGATTTGTATTATTACATTCCACTCGCTGGAGGACCGGATTGTAAAGAGTATTTTTAAAAGAAATGAGAATCCATGTACATGTCCGAGTCATTTTCCGGTATGTGTATGCGGAAATGTTTCTAAGGGAAAGGTCATCACGAGGAAGCCGATTCTTCCAAGCGAAGAGGAATTGGAGTACAACAGTCGTTCGAAGAGCGCGAAGCTTCGCATTTTTGAGCGCAGTTAGAGCAGATTAAGAAGTTGGAAGGAGCGTAAGTTATGGCGGTAACGGGAAGAAGACCGACTTACAATCGAAAAATGTATAGTGGACAGACTTACGTTTATGGCAATACGGTGCGGAAACCGGAGCATTATCCTGAGCGGAGGGAAGTATTTGCTCCGGAGAAACCGAAGAAGGTAAGCAGACAGGTAAGAAAGAACCGGCGGCAGGCGATGCATATGAATGCAGCGTATGTCGTATTTCTTGCGATTGCAGCAATCATTGCTCTGTTTGTGTGTGTCAATTATCTGCAGCTTCGGTCGGAGCTTATGAGACGTTCCGGTCAGATTACTGTATTGCAGAGAGAACTGGCAGATAAGAAAGAAATGAACAATACGAAATGGAACAATGCAGTCGATTCCGTAAACTTAAAAGACGTACGGGAGAAGGCGATGAAAGAATTTGGTATGAGTTATGCAAAACCGGACCAGATTGTTACATATAAGAGCGCGTCAGGCAATTATGTAAAACAGTACAAAGACATTCCGAAGAGCGGAATCAGTTCTGAGTCTGACACAGGAAAATAACAGAAGGTGGATAGATGGCAAAGAGACGGAGAAGTAAGAGAAGATTTCAGTATATTCGCCAGAAATTCCCGAAGAAAATGCAGAAAAAGCTGGTATTGGTATTTATGCTTACGGTACTGGCTTTTGCTTTTTTAGTATTAAAAGCTACATTCATCAATGTATCGGAAGGGGATAAATATACGAAGCAGGTTTTGGACCAGCGGCAGTATGACAGCAGAACGATACCGTTCAAGCGTGGCGATATTCTTGATGCGAATGGAACAAAGCTTGCGACAAGCGAAAGAGTCTATAATGTGATTCTGGATGCAAAGGTACTTCTGAGCGGAAAAGAGGAAGAAGTAAAGAAGGCGAAAAAAGAGACGGCGAAAGCATTGCAGAGTTGTTTTGAGATTCCGAAGGAAGAAGTCTATACGGCTCTGGAGGAGAAACCGGACAGCCGTTACATTATCCTGAAGAAAAAAGCGACGTATGACCAGGCGCAGGCTTTTGAAAAATTAGAAGAGGATGAAGAGAATTACGGCAGTTTAAAAGGAGTCTGGCTGGAGGAAGATTATGTAAGAGTCTATCCGTATTCCACGCTGGCGGCAGATTTGATTGGATTTACCGCTTCCGGAAATGTGGGGAACAGTGGGCTGGAAGCATACTATAACGACACGTTGAACGGAACGGACGGAAGAGAGTATGGATATTTGGACGAGACTTCTTCTGTGGAGAAGATTGTAAAAGAAGCGGCGGATGGACAGACGCTCGTCACATCGATTGACTTGAATCTGCAGACGCTTGTAGAAAAATATATTAAAGAGTTCAATGACGAGCATAAAGATGAGAAAGACCCGACCAGTCTCGGAAGTAAAAATACGGCGGTTATGATTATGCGCCCGAATACGGGTGAGATTCTGGCGATGGCGAGCTATCCGGGATATGATTTGAACAATCCGCGGGATTTGAGCGCGTATTTTACGGAGCAGGAATTGGCAGAGATGTCGGACGAGGACAAGATTAAAGAGATGAACAAGCTTTGGAGGAATTTCTGTGTCAGCGATACTTACGAGCCGGGTTCGACGATGAAACCGTTTACCGTAGCTGCCGGACTGGAAGATGGAGCGTTGAAAGGAAATGAGACGTATTATTGCGGAGGAAGCCTGAAAGTCGGCGGATGGGATATCGCATGTAACAAGAAGGAAGGGCACCAGACGCTGGATTTGAAAGAGGCGATTGCCAATTCCTGCAACGTGGCGCTCATGGAGATTGGAGCGGCGATTGGAGCAGAAGAATTTTCGAAATACCAGCACATTTTTGGATTTGGAGAATATACCGGAATCGATTTGCCGGGAGAAGGCTCCACAGCGAACATGCTATTTACACCGGATAAGATGGGAAGCACAGACCTGGCAACGAATGCATTCGGTCAGAACTTCAACGTGACGATGGTTCAGCTTGCGTCCGGTTTCTGCTCTTTGATTAACGGGGGAAATTATTATGAACCCCATGTGGTGAAGCAGATTAAGGATGCCAATGGAAATGTGGTGGAGAACATTGACCCGGTTCTTGTGAAGAAGACGATTTCTGAGGAGACAAGCCGTACCATTCGGGATTACATGTATGAGACGGTACAATCGGGAAGTGGAAAGCGCGGGCAGGTGGAAGGATATGCCATCGGTGGAAAAACCGGTACGGCAGAGAAACATCCGCGAAGCGAAGGGAAGAACCTGGTTTCTTTTATCAGTTATGCGCCGCAGGATAATCCGGAGATTATGGTCTATGTAGCGATTGATGAACCGAATGTGGAGGACCAGGCGAACAGTGGCCTTGCGGTCGGTCTGTCGCAGAAGATTATGGCGGAAGCATTTCCGTATTTGAATATTACAAAAATAGAACAGGAATAGATTACGCGAATAACCTCACAAAAGATTTAATACGCTATAGTAAGAATCTTTGTGAGGTTTTTTGTGCGAAATAAGACGTATAATAAGAAAAAAATCCTGATTGTATTTCTTTGTGCGTTTGCGGTGATTCTTCTGCTTGTTGGAAGGCTTGTATATTTGATGGTGTTTGACGCGGAATATTATCAGAAGAAGGCGGAAGCGCTTCACGAAAGGGAGAGGGAGATTAAGGCTGCCAGAGGGGAAATTGTGGATGCGACAGGAGAAATTCTGGCGACCAACCGGACGGTGTGTACGATTTCGGTCATTCATAGCCAGTTAAAAGAAAAAGAGAAAGTGATTCGCGTGTTGTGTAAAGAACTCGAAATGTCGGAAGACGAGGTGAGGAAACGGGTAGAAAAAGTATCTTCCATCGAGAGGATAAAAACGAACGTGCCGAAAGAGACTGGGGATAAAATTCGGGAATATGAACTGGAAGGGGTAAAAGTAGATGAGGATTTCAAACGGTATTATCCGTATGGGGATTTAGCGTCGAAGGTACTTGGCTTTACCGGAGGGGATAATCAGGGCATTATCGGATTGGAAGTGTTGTATGAAGAATATCTAAAAGGGAAAAATGGCAGGATTCTTACGACGACGGATGCAAGAGGAGTGGAACTGGATGGAATTGCAGAGGACCGGGTGGAGGCGGTGCCGGGCAATACGCTTCACATCAGTCTGGATTATAACATCCAGAAGTACGCGCAGCAGGCGGCGGAAAAGGTGCGGAAAGAAAAGCAGGCGGAAAAAGTTTCCGTTCTCATTATGAATCCGCAAAATGGCGAGATTCTTTCGATGGTGAATGTGCCGGAATTTGACCTGAACGCTCCGTTTACGTTTCCGGAGACGTTTTCCGAAGGGAAAGAGACGGAGAACCTTTCCCCGGAGAAGAAGCAGGATTTATTGAATCAGATGTGGAGAAACGGTTGTATCAACGATACATACGAGCCGGGTTCCACGTTTAAAATTATTACATCGACGCTCTGTCTGGAGGAGGGAGTCGTGTCCCCATCGGACCGGTTTAGCTGTCCGGGGTATCGGGTGGTGGATGACAGGAGAATCCGCTGCCATAAGGCGGGAGGACATGGCTCGGAAACATTTGTGGAAGGGGTACAGAACTCTTGCAATCCGGTTTTCATCGATATAGGACTCAGGCTTGGAGTGGAGAAATTCTACAAAGGATTCCGGGAGATTGGTTTGATGAAGAAAACGGGAGTTGACCTTCCGGGCGAGGCGGGAACCATTATGCATAAGAAGTCCAACATCGGTCCGGTGGAACTTGCCACAATGTCGTTTGGACAGTCCTTTCAGATTACGCCGATTCAACTGGCAACGACGGTCAGTTCGGTTATCAATGGAGGCAATCGTATCACGCCGCATTTCGGTGTGAAAGTAACGGATGGGAAAGGAGAAGAGGTCAAGACATTCCGCTATTCTGCAGAAAAGCATGTGGTTTCGGAAAAGACTTCTGCATTGATGCGGGAAATTCTGGAAAGCGTCGTGTCGGAAGGTTCTGGAAGGAATGCGAAAATACCGGGGTATAAAATCGGAGGGAAAACAGCCACATCCCAGACGCTGCCGAGAAGCGCCAATAAATATATTTCTTCTTTCATCGGCTTTGCGCCTGCGGATAAACCGGAGGTACTTGCTTTGGTTGTGATTCATAATCCACAGGGAATTTATTATGGAGGAACGATTGCGGCTCCGGTCGTAAAGGATATTTTTGAAAATATCCTCCCGTATCTTGGCTTTCCGAAAGACCGGGCATTAATGGAGGAGGATGAGTTGAAAAGTAAGGAAAATTAAGGTATAATGGGAAACGTGAAAAACAAAAGAGATGAAGAGGTGCATTATGGACTATAAAATTGTAATACCGGTACTGATTGCCTTCGCATTAAGCGCATTGATGGGACCGGTCGTGATACCGTTTTTGAGAAAACTGAAGATGGGACAGACAGAGCGGGAAGAAGGAGTGAAGTCCCACTTGAAGAAAGCCGGGACGCCGACGATGGGAGGAATTATCATTCTTGTCAGCGTTGCCGTAACATCCGTATTTTATATCAAGGATTATCCGAAGATTGTTCCGATTTTATTTGTGACGATTGGATTTGGTCTGATTGGATTCTTGGACGATTATCTGAAGGTTGTCATGAAGCGTTCGGACGGACTATTTCCGAAGCAGAAGATGGCGTTGCAGATTCTTGTAACAGCAGTGTTTGCATATTATCTTGTGAACTTTACAGATGTTTCCCTGGAGATGATAATTCCGTTTACCGGAGGAAAGACATGGGACATCGGATGGGTTGCCATTCCGCTCCTGTTCGTTGCGGTGATTGGTACGGTGAACGGTGTGAACTTTACAGATGGTCTGGATGGCCTTGCGTCTAGCGTAACGGTTCTTGTCGCAACATTCTTTACAGTAGTTGCCATCGGAACGAAGAGCGGAATTGAGCCGATTACATGTGCGGTTGTCGGGGCGCTGTTAGGATTCCTTTTATTCAACGTGTATCCGGCGAGCGTCTTTATGGGAGATACGGGTTCCCTTGCTTTGGGCGGATTCGTAGCATCGACAGCGTATATGCTTCAGATGCCGATTTTCATTATCATTGTCGGATTTATCTATATGGTGGAAGTGATTTCGGTGATGATTCAGGTGACATATTTTAAGAAGACAGGTGGAAAGCGCTTCTTCAAGATGGCGCCGATTCATCATCACTTTGAGCTGTGCGGATGGTCAGAGACGAGAGTAGTTGCGGTATTTTCGATTATTACGGCATTGCTTTGCCTGATTGCGCTTATGGCAATGTAGGAGGACTTTTACAATGAGACTAGATAAGAAGAAAGTGCTTGTGTTCGGTTCCGGAATCAGCGGAATCGGAGCATGCAGACTTTTGGAACAGAATGGGGCGGATGTGGTTCTGTATGATGGGAATCCATCCCTCGATAAAGAAGAATTAAAGAAGAGAATCGGAGAGAATACAGAGACTCAGGTTCTTCTTGGAGAATTGAGTGATGCTGTGCTGGCGGAGTGTTCGCTTTGCGTCATCAGTCCGGGAGTTCCGGTGGACCTTCCGATTGTGGAACATATCCGGGAAATGCATGTGCCGATTTGGAGCGAGATTGAACTGGCTTATGTGGTAGGAAAAGGAGATGTGCTTGCGATTACGGGAACGAACGGTAAGACGACGACGACGGCGCTTCTCGGAGAGATTATGAAGGCGTGGAAGAAGGAACATGTCTATGTAGTCGGCAATATCGGAATCCCTTACACCTCGATTGCGTCGGAGACGACGGAGGATTCGGTGATTGTAGCGGAAATCAGCAGCTTCCAGTTGGAGACGATTGATACATTCTGCCCGTCTGTCAGTGCGATACTGAATATCACGCCGGACCATCTGGACCGTCATCACACGATGGAGGCTTACATAGAGGCGAAAGAATCTATTGCGAGGAACCAGAGCGAGCATGAGACTTGCGTGTTGAACTACGAAGATGAAGAATTGAGAAAGTTCGGAGAGAAGACGAAGGCTTCGGTTCTATATTTCAGCAGCGTGCGTAAACTGGATACAGGTGTATATTTAGATGGGACGGCTATCTTATATGCCAAAGACGGAGTATGCGAAGAAGTCTGTCATACGGAAGAGCTTCAGATTCTCGGCGTACACAATTTTGAAAACGTGATGGCCGCCGTTGCGATGGCAGTCGCTTATGGCACGCCGATGGAGGTTATCCGGGAGGCGGTGAAACAATTCAAAGGGGTAGAGCACCGGATTGAATACGTATGTGAAAAGAACGGGGTTGTCTACTACAACGATTCCAAGGGAACGAATCCGGATGCGGCAATCAAGGCAATCTGTGCGATGAACCGCCCGACGTATCTGATAGGAGGCGGATATGACAAGAATGCTTCCTATGAAGAGTGGATTGAAAGCTTTGATGGTAAGGTGAAGAAACTGATTCTTATCGGGCAGACGAAGGAGAAGATTGCGGAGACGGCAAAGCGCTGCGGATTTGAAGAAACACAATTTGCGGATAGTCTGGAAGAGGCAGTTTCGATTTGTGCGGATTTGGCAAAAGAAGGGGAGGCAGTCCTCCTTTCGCCGGCGTGTGCGAGTTGGGGAATGTTCCGCAATTATGAAGAACGGGGAGACAAATTCAAAGAGCTGGTAAAATCTCTATAAGGAGTGGTTTTAAGGGTGCAGAAAAAGGAAAGAAGACGAAAGTACGACTGGACGCTTCTTACCATCGTATTTCTTCTTGTCGGAATCGGACTTCTCATTCTCTATAGCACGAGTGCCTATAACGGGGAAGTCAAATTCCACGATTCTTTTTACTACTTGAAAAAACAGGCGTTTGCAACCATCTTGGGAATTATCATGATGTTTGCAATGGCGAATATCGATTACCACAGATGGCAGAGATTCGCGGGAGCCGGCTATGTGGCGGCTTTGGTTTTATCGACGGCTGTGCTGTTTATCGGTGATGAATATAATGGGTCCAAAAGATGGTTATCTTTGGGGCCTTTTTCTTTTCAACCGTCCGAGTACGCGAAAATCGCAGTGATTTTATTTCTTTCTTATACGGTGATGAAACAGGTGAAAACGATTGACAGAATCGCAACCCTGGCAAAGATTATCGGAAGCATTCTCCCGATTGTCGGTCTGGTGGGCTCGAATAACCTGAGTACGGCTGTGATTATTCTGGGAATTGCAATTATATTGATTTTTGTTTCCAGCCCGAAGTATGCGCAGTTTTTTACGATGGGAGCTATCGGAACCGGATTTCTTGGTATTTTTCTTGCTTTGGAGAGTTACAGACTGGAGCGTCTGGCTATATGGAGAAATCCGGAGAAGTTTGAGAAAGGATATCAGACGCTTCAGGGGCTCTATGCGATTGGTTCCGGCGGATTGTTCGGAAGAGGACTTGGCGAGAGCATTCAAAAGCTTGGGTTTGTACCGGAAGCTCAGAATGATATGATTTTTTCGATTATCTGTGAGGAACTGGGACTTGTCGGAGCTGTTTTCATTATCGTGCTGTTTTTGATTTTAATCTGGAGATTCTTTGTCATCGCAACGCATGCGAAGGATTTATTTGGCGCGCTGATTTCGGCGGGAGCCATGGGGCACATCATGATTCAGGTCATCTTGAACATTGCGGTTGTGACTAACTCCATTCCGAATACGGGAATTACGCTGCCGTTTATCAGTTATGGAGGCACGTCGGTTGTCTTTCTTTTATTAGAAATGGGGCTTGTGCTGAGCGTGTCAAATCTGATAGAATAGTAAGATAAGCAGGAGGAGTACAATGGGTGAAAAGAAGAAAAAAAAGCAACAAAAGACAGGTGGAGGACATACACTTTATGCCATCGTAGTCCTGACATTGGCGCTTGCAATCCTTGTGATGGCGACACTGCTGTTATTCCATGTGCAGACGATTGAGATTCATGGAAACAAATATATCAAAAGCAGTACAGTGGCAGAAAGCATCCAGAGCGATAAGTATGCAACAAATACGCTTTATATCATGATGAAGAATGCACTTGGAAAAATCAAATATCCGCAATCGGTAGAATCGGCCAGCATCCGCATGAAAGCGCCTTGGAAAATCCAGGTGACGGTGAAAGAAAAAGAAGCTGCAGGATGCACGCTGATTGGAGAGAAATTCGTGATTTTTGATAAAAACGGGCTGGTTCTTGGGAAGTCTTCGGTTCAGCCGGATGGGATTCTGTATGTGGAAGGAATCCAGGCGGAGCGCGTGGAGGAGAACAAAGAACTTCCGGTAAAGGAGAAACGGATTTTCCGAAATATTGTGGATGCGTCGCAGGCGTTTGAAGAGTATTCGCTGACACCGGACCGGATTGTGTGCGACGGAGCGAATCTGACCGCGTATGTCGGTGATATCTGCATTCTGCTTGGAAGCGGAGATATGGAACTGAAGATAAATCAGCTTCCGGATATTCTTGCGAAGCTGGAAGGGAAAAAAGGAACTTTGAATCTGAGACATTACAATGAATCAACGGAAATTATCAGCTTCAAAGAAGGTGAATTCCCGAAAACGACGGAGGAACCGGCAGACCATACAGATAAGAAGTAAAAAAAATAAGAAAATAGGAAAAATGCTATTGATTATTTGAGGAAAAGTATATATTATATATCTATATGGCTGAGTTCGCCAGTAAAAAGGGAAGTATAAAGCAGAGAAATAAGGAACACAAAGGAGGAGAAACTCTTGTTAGAAATTAAAACAAATGAATCAGAAGCAGCAGCAAAAATAATTGTAATCGGTGTAGGCGGCGGTGGAAATAATGCCGTAAACCGAATGATTGATGAGCAGATTGCCGGCGTAGAATTTATCGCAATCAATACAGATAAACAGGCGTTACAGTTATGTAAGGCTCCAACACTTATGCAGATTGGAGATAAGCTTACAAAAGGACTTGGCGCAGGAGCAAAACCAGAAGTTGGTGAGAAAGCCGCAGAAGAAAGCTCAGAAGAAATCGCAGCAGCAATCAAGGGTGCGGACATGGTGTTCGTAACTTGTGGTATGGGCGGTGGAACAGGAACAGGCGCTACTCCTGTCGTTGCTAAAATCGCAAAAGACATGGGAGCCCTTACAGTAGGTGTTGTTACAAAACCTTTCCGTTTCGAATCCAAAGCTCGTATGAACAATGCGATTGCAGGAATTGAAAAATTAAAAGAGAGTGTAGACACACTCATCGTCATCCCGAATGACAAATTACTTGAGATTGTAGACAGAAGAACAACGATGCCGGAAGCGCTGAAGAAAGCAGATGAAGTATTGCAGCAGGGTATTCAGGGTATCACAGACTTGATTAACGTACCGTCACTTATCAACCTTGACTTTGCTGATATTCAGACAGTTATGATTGACAAGGGAATCGCACATATCGGTATCGGTAAAGGCAAAGGCGATGATAAGGCTCTTGAAGCTGTAAAAGAAGCAGTTGCCAGCCCACTTCTCGAGACAACAATCGCAGGTGCATCTCACGTTATCATCAACGTATCTGGAGATATCTCTCTTATGGATGCAAGTGATGCGGCAGAGTATGTACAGGAGCTTGCAGGAGAAGAAGCGAACATTATCTTCGGTGCTATGTACGACAGTGAAAAACAGGATGAGGCAACTGTTACGGTTATCGCGACAGGACTTCACAATGCAGGCGGCACAGCTTCTAAGTTAAAATCAAGATTAGAAGGACAGAAAGCTGCTTACCAGAATCCGTATCAGCAGAACGGATACCAGTCCAACATTCACCCATACCCGACAGAGCAGACAACAAGAACTGACATGGGTACACGCCCACAGTATCAGGCTCCGGAGCAGTCGTCTGAACCGAGAACATTCGGAACACAGACTCCTGTAACACCGGTGAGTAAAGTAAAAGAACAGTCCATTAAGATTCCTGACTTTTTCAAAAGATAAGAGAATACAGTAGTTGATTCAAAGCCATCGCGAAAGCGGTGGCTTTTTTGTCAAACTTTGACGGGAAAAAACAGGAATACCATACCAGTATCTGACAAAATTTGAAGCGAACAGGCGGTATAATACGAAAAGACCGGGGAGAAAGAAGGTGGAATGTGTATCATGAACTGTACATAGACGTATTTTTTTGTGTCAATTTTATGATGGACTATTTTCTGCTTTTGATTGGGAAACGGATATTGAAATGTTCTGCCACACAGGGCAATATCTGTATCGGAAGTCTGGCGGGAAGTGTTCTGACATGTGTGACAGTAGTTATATGGATTCTTCCATCTTGGGTCAAACTTATTATTTTTTATGCAGGAATTCCG
Organism: uncultured Lachnospiraceae bacterium; assembly: GCA_905197485.1. Lineage (GTDB taxonomy): Bacteria > Bacillota > Clostridia > Lachnospirales > Lachnospiraceae > Faecalimonas. The sequence goes on from CAJJYZ010000018.1 coordinate 13,336, forward strand.
GCTTTGATGCTGAAGATAGGACTCGGCATCCGGGGAGGCAGGGAATTTCTAAGGGGAGTGATAGGAATCTATATTGGAGGATTCCTTCTTGGAGGAGTATTCACATTTCTTCATCAATATGTGAGAGAAGGAAGCTTCTTTTTTGTCGTCGCGGTACTCAGTTATCATGCAGTACAAGGAATTTGGGGCTTTATTGTATGCATGCAGAGATTTCTGTCGTATCGATGTAAAGTTACGCTTCTGCTGAACGGGGGAGAATGTACAGTAGAAGCAATCATTGATACGGGAAATTGCCTGAGAGACCCGAAGAGCAACCGTCCGGTATGTGTGTTGGAAGAGGAGAAGATACATCCGTACATGACAGGAGAAGCCATCGCAAAGCTTCGGAAGATTCCGTTTTGTTCGGTGGGGCAGAAGGACGGACAGCTTCCGATTCTGGAGATTGAAGAAATGCGGATATATAAGGAAAAAGAATATCGGATTTCACATCCGGTCATTGGAATATGTGGGGAGAGTATTTCCGGAAGCGGAGAATATAGCATGATTCTGAATCCGGATATATTTTAGGAGGAAAGAAAATGATTATTAAGATAGGAGTGCCAAATCGGTTCAAATTGAAAGTAATGTCGAATTTTCGGACGATTTTGTTTCCGGATAGACAGGACATTCACTATATCGGGGGTTCGGAAGTGCTTCCGGCGCCGCTGGAAGTAGAGGAAGAGACGGCGGCGATTCAAAGCCTTGGAAGCGGTGAGGACGAGAAGGCGAAAAAGACATTGATTGAACATAATCTGCGCCTTGTTGTATACATAGCAAAGAAATTTGATAATACGGGAGTCGGGGTGGAGGATTTGATTTCCATCGGAACAATTGGGTTGATTAAGGCAATCAACACGTTCAATCCGACAAAAAATATTAAACTTGCGACCTATGCTTCCCGCTGTATTGAGAATGAGATTCTCATGTATCTGCGGAGAAATAACAAGACAAAGATGGAAGTGTCGATTGATGAGCCGCTGAATGTGGATTGGGATGGAAATGAACTGTTGTTATCCGATATTTTGGGGACGGAGGAAGACACGATTTACAAAGACCTGGAGACGGAGGTCGAGCATAAGCTCCTTCTGCGTGCGATTAACCGCCTTTCCGTCCGGGAACAGAGAATCGTGCAGATGCGGTTCGGAATCGGAACTCCGGATGGAGAGGAGAAGACTCAGAAAGAAGTCGCGGATATTTTGGGGATTTCCCAATCGTATATTTCCCGTCTGGAGAAGAAAATTATGCAAAGATTGAAGCGGGAAATGGTGAAATACGAATAGTCTGAAAAATATATTAAAAAAATGTTAATTTCCACATTTCCTGTCGGATTCGTGGTAAAATGGAAAGAAAAAAGGGGTTGGATGTATGAAGCTTACATTTATCGGTGCAGCCCATGAAGTGACTGGAAGCTGCCATTTACTGGAAGCCTGTGGAAAAAGAATTTTGATTGACTGCGGAATGGAGCAAGGTCAGGACATCTATGAGAATCAGGAGATTCCGGTGATGCCGGGAGAGATTGATTTCGTTCTTCTGACACATGCCCATATCGACCATTCAGGTTTAGTTCCTTTGCTTTGCCGGCAAGGGTTCCATGGACAGATTGTTACAACGTTTGCAACGTCAGACCTTTGCAACATTATGTTGCGTGATAGCGCCCACATCCAGGAATTTGAGGCAGAGTGGCGTAACCGTAAGGGAAGGCGTGCCGGCGCAGAACCTTATGTTCCGCTTTATGAGATGCAGGATGCGTTGGATGCCATTGAACTTCTGGCTCCTTGTGATTACGGACAGACGATAGATTTGTGCGACGGAATCCGCATCCGATTTACAGATGTGGGGCATCTTCTTGGTTCTGCATGTATTGAAATCTGGATTGAAGAGGAAGGAATCTCTAAGAAGATTGTATTTTCCGGTGATGTGGGAAATACAGACCAGCCGATTATCAAAGACCCGGGAGTTGTGGAAGAAGCGGATTATGTAGTGATTGAGTCCACATACGGAAACCGGACACATGGTGTGGAGCGTCCGGATTATGTGGGAGATTTCTCTAAGATTTTGCGGGAGACGTTTGATAAGGGAGGCAACGTAGTCATTCCGTCCTTTGCAGTCGGAAGAACACAGGAGTTGTTGTACTTTATTCGTGAAATCAAGGAGAAGAATCTGATACCGGAATATCCGGATTTTGATGTGTATGTAGATAGCCCATTGGCGATAGAAGCAACAAATGTGTTTACTAAGAATATGAAAGGTTGCTTTGATGAGGATGCAATGGCGTTGGTAGAGCAGGGAATCAACCCGCTTGTATTCCATGGTTTGAAGCTGTCTACTACGAGTGAGGATTCCAAGGCGATTAACTTTGATGAGAAACCGAAGGTCATTATCTCTGCCTCCGGTATGTGTGAAGCCGGCCGTATCCGCCACCATTTGAAGCATAATCTTTGGAGACCGGAATGTACGATTCTCTTTGTAGGATACCAGGCGGAAGGAACGCTCGGAAGAAAATTAATTGAAGGAGCGCCGCTTGTGAAAATCTTTGGTGAGGAAATCGAGGTCAATGCCCGGATTGAATCGCTAAAAGGAATCAGCGGTCATGCGGATATGAACGGATTATTAGACTGGCTGTCTCATTTTAAATCCGATATTTCACATGTATTCGTAGTACATGGAGAAGATGCGGTTACAGATGCGTTTGCACAGACCATCCACGATACGTTTGGATATGATGCGTTCGCACCGTATTCCGGAGGATGTGTAGACCTTGCGACGAATGTGATTCTGTCAGAAGGCGTGAAGGTACGTAAGAAAGTTGTGAAAGCTTCTACCCTTCGTGCCGCCAATGCATTTGCAAGAGTGGTTGCGGCAGGTAAACGACTCATGAGCGTTATCATGAAGAACGAGGGAGTTGCCAACAAAGACCTCGCCAAATTCGAATCCCAGATTCAGAATCTTGCGGATAAGTGGGACAGATAGACGCAAAAATATAAAATAGGACGTTCGTGGAACGTGATGTGAATAGAAAGAGCCATTTTGTGAATCCTTTTCTTAGAAAGAGAAGGAGGATACGAAATGGCTCTTAATAAAGTAGAAATTTGCGGCGTGAATACGTCCACGCTTCCGCTTCTTAAGGAAGAGGAGAAGGAGGCGCTGTTTGAAAAAATCAAACGGGGCGACGAGGAGGCAAAAGAAGAATATATCAAAGGAAACTTAAGACTTGTGTTAAGTGTGATTAAAAGGTTTTCGGGCAGCAATGAGAATCCGGACGATTTGTTTCAGATTGGCTGTATCGGCCTGATTAAGGCAATTAACAACTTCAATACAGAATTAAACGTGAAGTTTTCTACCTATGCGGTTCCCATGATTATCGGGGAAATCAGACGGTATATGAGAGACAATAATTCTATTCGGGTGAGCCGTTCGCTTCGTGATACTGCGTATAAAGCAATTTATGCAAGGGAAGGATATATGAAAAACCATCTAAAAGAGCCGACGATGGAAGAGATTTCAAAGGAAATTGGAATTGCAAAAGAGGATATCGTGCAGGCATTGGATGCGATTCAGATTCCGATGAGCCTTCAGGAACCGGTATATACGGACGGTGGAGACACCTTGTATGTGATGGACCAGTTGAGCGATAAGAAGAATAAAGAGGAGACGTGGGTGGAGGAACTTTCTCTGGCGGCTGCGATGGATAAGCTTGGAGAGCGGGAAAGAAATATTATTAAAATGCGTTTTTTTGAAGGAAGAACACAGATGGAAATTGCGGAAGATATTCATATTTCCCAGGCACAGGTAAGCAGGCTTGAGAAGAATGCGCTGAAAACTATGCGGCAATATTTGACAGAATAGAGGAAAATGAGAGGGAAACCATCGTTGTACGGACGGAAAAGCATTCGTATGACGATGGTTAAAATTTTACCTTTTTTTGATTTTCAGTTGAATTTTATGGAAAAGCATAATATTATATTGGGTATAAAGGAGAAAAGTCATGTATAAAGTATGTATATTCGATTTGGACGGGACGTTAACCGATACGCTGGAGTCCTTGACATACTCTGTGAATGCGACGCTTACGGAGCTTGGGCTTCCATCCATTACGATGGAGCAATGTCGGGAGTTTGTAGGAAACGGAGCGAAGGTACTCATTGAGAAGGCTCTGCGCGCTTCCGGAGACGAAAAACTTACACGTTTGGATGAGGGGATGGAAGTGTATCGACGCATATTTGGTGAGAATTGTACATATCATGTAGTACCTTATGATGGGATTCCTGAGATGCTCGATGCGTTGCGGGCGATGGATGTTCAGATAGCGGTTCTTTCTAATAAGCCCCATCTTCAGACTGTGGATGTGGTGGAGAAGATATTTGGAAAAGAGCGGTTTGCCTCCATTGGAGGACAGCGGGAAGGCATCGAGAGGAAGCCGAATCCGGCGGGAGTCTATGCTATCATAGAAGCCTTGCAGGTGGAGAAAGAAGAATGTCTTTATATCGGGGATTCGGAAGTCGATGTGGAGACTGCCAGAAGAGCAGGGGTGACCGGAATCGGAGTAACGTGGGGATTTCGTTCCAGGGATGTGTTAGAAAAAGCCGGAGCGGATTATATGGTAGATACGCCGCAGGAGCTTTTAAAAATTGTGAAAAATACAGAAAACATGAAGGAGGAACATTAGGATGTATGAGTATGATGAGGAGTGTTTAAACGTATTCTTGAAGAATCAGGGGCAGCTTTTTGACGAGCCTGTCGCAGAGACTTTGGAAGAGGCAGAGGCATTTCTGGAGGACTGCATGGCAGTAGTAGTGGATTCTATCGGGGAAATCAGAGACTACTTTGATGAAAGTGGAGCTGATGTGGATGGAATGTCTGATGAAGAACTGGAAGAAGCATCTGAAGTTTTTGCACTTCCGAACGGACAGTATCTCGTAGTTGAGGGATAGAACACGAAGAAGTTTTTACGTCATGAAAAAAGCCGGGTCATTACTTGACGACGGCTTTTTTTAATGCACGTTCCACTGCATCGACAATCATCTGGGATGTGTAAGGATTTTCCTTCGGATATGTCAATCCTTCGGTTGTCTGTTTTTCACAGATTTGGTCAGCCATATCTTCGATGGCAGGCTGAAGAAGCGGATACATGGCAGTGACAGCTTCGTTGAGGTTGACACAACGGATGGAACTGATTCTGTCATGGTCTACCGTTACTTCCATTTCGAGTTCATTGCTTCCAATCGTAACATTTTCTGTATAGATGCCGGGCATATACTCTTTGGAAGAATCGGTTGTCTTCTTGTCCTTCGGGAAAAACATAAATACAAGCAACAGGATGAAAAGGACTCCCAGGATGGCAAAAACAGCAGTGTAAATAATTTCTTTCATGTGCAGAACAACGATTTTCGTTTTTGAACTCATACGGACCTCCCAATCTATGTTGAATCATGTGATAACTTTGTATAATGTATGTGGAAAAAGGAGAAAATATTCCGTCCGGTGGGTGACAAAAGAGGATTGTTTTTGTAAAATATAAAGGATAGTGAAGAAGGAGAGGTAGAATATGTATATTATTGTAGGACTTGGAAATCCCACAGCGCAGTATGAAGGAACGCGTCATAACGTGGGATTTGACGTGATAGACAAGATTGCGGAAAAGAATCATATTTCGATGGATATTCGCAAGCACAGAGCATTTTGCGGAAAAGGTGTGATTGCAGGGCAGAAAGTTATTCTTGCCAAGCCGCAGACTTATATGAACTTAAGCGGAGAGAGTGTGAGAAGTCTTATAGATTATTATAAAATCGATGAGGAAGAGGAGCTTATTGTGATTTACGACGATATCAGTCTGGACGTGGGACAGCTTCGGATTCGAAAGAAAGGAAGCGCCGGAGGTCATAACGGAATCAAGAATATTATCGCCCATCTGGGGCATTCTGTATTCCCGAGAATTAAGGTGGGAGTTGGTGAGAAGCCGAAGCATTATGATTTGGCGGACTATGTGCTGGGACATTTTACGAAAGAGGAGCAGGAAGTCATGGAAGAAGGGTACCGTAAGGCTTCCGATGCAGTTGAAATGATGGTAAGCGGAGAAATTGATGCCGCGATGAATGAGTATAACAAGAAGGTAAAATAAGTATGCGAAGTTTTACAGAACCGCTGAGGGAACTGGCGGAATTTGAGACAATCCAACAGGAGATAAAAAAAGAGAAGGGCATGGTACAGATTGCGGGCTGTGTGACTTCTCAGAAAACACATTTGATGTACGCCCTTGGCGATGGTTTTCCGAAGAAAATCATCGCTGTTTCCAGTGAGGGAAAGGCGAAAGAGATTTGTGAAGAATATAAATTTCTGGATGAACAGGTATATTACTACCCACCGAAGGATTTGCTGTTTTATCAGGCGGATATTCGGGGAAAAGTGCTTCTTCAACAACGGATGAGTGTCATTCAGTCGGTTCTGGAAGGAGAAGACGTTACGGTTGTCACAAGCTTTGACGGATTCATGGATTCGTTGCTTCCGATTGAGAAGATACGGGAGAGAATCATCACGCTTCGAAGCGGCGATACGGTGGATTTGGAGAAGCTGATAGAACAGATTGCTTTTCTCGGTTATGACAGAGAGGTGCAGATTGAGGGAGCGGGGCAGTTTGCGGTCCGGGGCGGAATTCTGGACGTATTCCCGCTGACGGAAGAGGTGCCAATCCGGATTGAGTTCTGGGGAGATGAAATCGATTCTATCCGTACCTTTGATGTGGATAGCCAACGTTCCATTGAGAATCTGGAGGAGATTGAAATCTATCCGGCGACGGATTTCCCGGAGGAGGAAGGAAGAAGAGTATCGTTTTTAGATTATTTTGACCGGGAGGAAAGCATTCTCTTCCTGGATGAACCAGCAAGACTCCTGGAAAAGGGGCAGGGTGTAGAAGAAGAATATCTGGAAGCGCAGAAAAACCGTCTGGAAGCAGGCATGGAAGTGACGGATATCAGGATTCCTCTGTATCATACGAAAGAAATCATAGAGAAGATGAACGGGTGTTATTGTGTTGGATTCAGCACATTGGAAACGAGAGTCAAAGAATTCAAGACGAATAACCTGCACAGTATTCCGACAAAAAGCGTGAATCCATATAACAATAGCTTTGAAATGTTGACGAGAGATTTGAAGCGGTTAAAAAGAACCGGATATCGGGTTGTGCTGTTATCCGGTTCCAGAACGAGAGCGAGACGTCTGGCAGAAGATTTGCGTGATTATGACTTGAGCAGTTTTTACAGTGAGGATAGAGAGCGTCTTGTCATGCCGGGAGAGATTATGGTGACATTCGGTCATGTGACGGAAGGATATGAGTACACGATGCTCAAATTTACCGTTATCGCAGAGACGGATATTTTCGGACGAGGGAAGAAGAAGCGCAAGCGCAAGATTTACGAAGGACAGAGAATCCAGAGCTTTTCGGAACTGAAGGTCGGAGATTATGTCGTACATGAAAACCATGGACTCGGAATCTATCAGGGAATTGAGAAGATGGATATCGATAAGACATCGAAAGATTATATGAAGATTGCATACGCCGGAGGAAGTAATCTCTATATACCCGCCACACAGCTAGACCTGATTCAGAAGTATGCGGATGCCGATGCGAAGAAGCCGAAACTGAACCGTCTGGGAACCCAGGAATGGACGAAGACGAAGACGAAGGTGCGGGGCGCGGTCAAAGAGATTGCGAAGGACCTGGTGGAGCTCTACGCGGCGCGGCAGAAGGAAGAAGGATTCGTGTATGGTCCGGATACGGTTTGGCAGAAGGAATTTGAAGAAATGTTCCCGTTTGAGGAGACGGAAGACCAGCTTGTGACAATCGACGCGGTGAAAAAGGATATGGAGAGCACGAAAATCATGGACCGTCTTGTCTGTGGAGACGTGGGATACGGGAAGACGGAAGTTGCGATTCGCGCGGCGTTTAAGGCGGTGCAGGAGAGTAAACAGGTGGTATACCTTGTTCCGACCACGATTCTGGCGCAACAGCACTATAATACATTCGTACAGCGTATGAAGGAGTTTCCGGTCAGAATCGATTTGATGTGCAGATTCCGGACATCTGCGCAGCAGAAGAAAACGATAGAAGACACGAAGAAAGGGCTGGTGGATATTATCATCGGCACGCATCGGGTGTTGAGTGACGATATGAAATTCAAAGACCTGGGGCTTCTGATTATCGACGAAGAGCAGAGATTTGGGGTGCAGCACAAGGAAAAAATCAAGAAACTGAAGGAAAATGTAGATGTCCTGACGCTGACTGCCACACCGATTCCACGAACGCTCCACATGAGCCTTATCGGAATTCGAGACATGAGTGTGCTGGAAGAAGCGCCGCAGGACCGTATGCCGATTCAGACTTATGTGATGGAATACAATGACGAGATGGTGCGGGAAGCGATTCAGAGGGAGCTTTCGCGGCAAGGACAAGTGTATTATGTATACAATAAAGTGAAAGACATCGAGGACGTTGCCGACAGAATCCAAAGTCTCGTGCCTGAGGCGGTGGTAGCTTATGCGCATGGACAGATGAGTGAGCATCAGTTGGAACAGATTATGTTTGACTTTATCAATGGAGAAATCGATGTACTCGTCTCCACGACAATCATAGAGACGGGGCTTGATATTTCCAATGCCAATACGATGATTATTCACGAAGCGGATAAGCTGGGGCTTTCCCAACTCTACCAGCTTCGCGGGCGTGTCGGGCGTTCTAACCGTATGGCGTACGCGTTTATGTTGTACAGGAGAGACAAAATGCTGAAAGAAGTGGCGGAAAAACGTCTCGCCGCAATTCGGGAATTTACAGACCTTGGTTCCGGATTTAAGATTGCCATGCGGGATTTGGAGATACGAGGAGCCGGCAATCTTCTTGGAGCGGAGCAGCATGGACATATGGAGGCGGTCGGATACGACCTCTATTGTAAAATGCTGAATGAAGCGGTCAAACATTTGAAAGGGGAAATCGAAGAGGAAGAACCGTATACCACGACCATTGATTTGAACGTAGACGCTTACATTCCGGCATCCTATATTCCGAATGAATACCAGAAGCTGGATATCTATAAACGAATTGCCAGCATTGAGAATGAGGAAGAGATGGACGATATGGTGGAGGAACTTATCGACCGTTTCGGAGACATTCCGAGAAAAGTACAGCAGCTCTTGAATATTGCGGCACTAAAGGCACAGGCGCATCGTGCGTATCTCGTTGCAATCGAACAAAAAGGAGAGCAATATAAGTTTATCATGTATGAAAAAGCAAAAGTAAAGGCGGAGAGAATCCCGCTTCTTTTGCAGCAATTCAAAGGGAATCTGACGTTTAAGAACGATGAGAATCCGTATTTCCTCTATGAGAAGAAAGGAAAGAATAAAAAAGAAAAGGATGAAAATATCCTGGAATGTGTAAAAAGTGTGATAAGTGGCATTCAGGGATTGATTGAGTAGGAGAAAGACGGTATAATAATCTACTAGTGAAAGTATTAGCGAATGAAAATCAAGGAGGATATTATGGGTGATGTAAAGAGAAGAACTGCGGCATTCGCTGCGGCTGCAGTATTGGCGTTCTCTGCTTTGACAGGCTGTGGAACCGACATAGATAACGGAGCAACGGTTGTGACAATCGGAGAGGATAAGGTGACGATGGATGTCGCCAACTTTTTTGCAAGACATCAGCAGGCGATTGCACAGATGCAGTATGGCTCTATGCTTGGAGAAGACTTCTGGGGGATGTCTCTTTCAGAAGGCGGGGCAACGATGGAAGAGGATGTGAAAGAAAATATTCTGACAACATTAGAGCAGATGTATGTACTGGAAGACCACATGGGAGATTATGGTGTGGAACTCACGAAGGATGAGAAAGCGAAGATTCAGGAGACTGCGAAGAAATTCATAGAGGCCAATAGTGAAGAAGCGCTTGAGAAGGTATCCGGAAGCGAGGAGACAGTGAGTCGTGTGTTGGAGCTTGTCACGATTCAGGAGAAGATGCGTCAGGCGATGATAGCGGATGTGGACACCAATGTCAGTGATGAAGAAGCGGCACAGAAGAGTATGCAATATGTTCTCTTCTCCTTCTCGAAGACAGATGCAGAAGGCAAATCCACAACGATGTCTGATAAAGAAAAGAAAGAATTGAAGTCGAAGGCAGAGGCGTTTGCAGCGGCTGCCGCGAAAGCAGACGATTTCGAAGCGTTGGCAAAAGAACAGGGACAGACTGCAAGCACGTTGACATTCGACGGGGAGCAGAAGAATCCGTCCGAGGAGTTTATCAAAGCGGCAGATGCGTTAAAAGAAGGCGAAGTGACAAAGGTCATTGAGAATGAGAACGGATATTATGTCGGAAAGCTGACAAGTCTTTTTGACAAGGAGGCGACCGAGCAGGAAAAGACAAATATTGTATCCGAACGCCAGAATAAAAAATATCAGGAAGTTCTGGATGGTTTTATGAAGAAGGCAGATATCAAAGTGAATGAAAAAGAATGGGAAAAAGTAAGCTTTGAGAAGCTGGACGTCACAATGAAACAGCCGCAGGAAGAAAAAACAGAGAAATAGAGCGTAAAATAAAAAGAACGGGGACGAATCTGATAAGATTCCTTTCCGTTCTTTTTATGAAATAGGGAATTCCTGATTATGCGAAGAATGTCAGGAGAAGTTCGTTGACAAGTTTGCCATCCGCTTTTCCTTTTACTTTCGGCATGAGAACTTTCATAATTTTTCCCTTATCTTTTGCTGTCGGAGTTTCGATTTCAAGTTCTGCAAGTGTGGACTGAATGACTTCTTTGATTTCGTCCTCGCTCATAAGCTTTGGCGCATACTGCTCTAAAACTGCAAGGCGTTTTTTGCAGTCTTCAATGATATCTTCCCGGTCAGCAGGAGTCATTTCAAGAGTTTCTTTTGTCTGTTTGATTTCCTTCATGATAACCTGGATTTCTTCTTCTTCCGTTAAGTCGGCGCGTTTGTCGATGGCTTTGTTCTTCAGAGAAGCCAAAAGTGCAGATAATGTTTCTTTCGTATCTTTGTCTTTTGCTTTCATGGCAGCAACCATGGCGCTTCTTACTTCCTCTATTTTGCTCATAGCATATCCCTCCGTCATTATAAAAATTGCCTGTATAGCACTTCTTAAATTTTAACAGAAGGAAGTAGGATTTTCAATAGAGAGTCTTGAAGAGAAAAATAATTGCATAAAAATTCCTTTCTTTACAGATACTATTTCCAAAATTGGAAAGTATAGTAAATGGAGGAGTTTTGATATGAAAGCGACAGGGATTGTAAGGCGTATTGATGATTTGGGAAGAGTGGTTGTGCCAAAGGAGATTCGGAGAACCTTCCGAATACGGGAAGGAGACTCTTTGGAAATATTTACCGGTCAGGAGGGAGAGATTATTTTGAAAAAATATTCTCCAATGAAAGAGCTGGCAGATTTTTCTGTGGATTATGTGGAAAGTATTGCCAGAACTACCGGATATACCGTCTGTGTAACCGATAAGGAAAAGGTGGTTGCAGCGGCAGGAAATGGGAAAAGACAGTTACTGGAACGGGAAGTTCATCCAAAGCTTCGGATGGCGATGGAAGCGAGGGAGGAGATACTCGCTTCTTTGAGAGAGAAGGACTATCGGGATGTTGTACTCAATCAGGAAGAGTCCTATCCGTTCCAGGCGGCTGCGCCCGTTATCCGGGAGGGAGATGTGGTAGGAAGTGTGGTGATTCTTTCGAAAGACACAAAGAAACCGTTTGGGGAATCCGAGCTTCTTCTCGTGCGGACGGCGGCAGGATTTCTCGGACGTCAGATGGAAGAATAGAAAAAAGAAGAGGAATACGCTGGAATAAAAGCCTTCGGACAATCATAGATTGTGTTAGAGGAAAAGGATAGGGAGGGATTGGACATGGAAAAGAATGGGGGAAAACAGTCAAAAGCCGTCTGGATATTGAAGGCGCTTCTGATTTCCTACGTTGTGACAGGAGTCTTTCTTCTGATTCTTGCGCTTTTACTATATAAGTTCAATCTGGAAGAGCAGAAGGTGACGATGGGGATTGTCTTGACCTATGTGGTTTCCACATTTGCAGGAGGGCTGGTTCTTGGAAAATTCGTAGGTGAAAGACGGTTTTTCTGGGGGCTTATCCTGGGAAGCGTTTATTTTTTACTTCTTCTCGGAGTTTCCGTTGCAGTAAACCACGATTTTGGAAGCGATGGAATGAATTTGATTACAACGATGCTCCTCTGTGCAGGAGGCGGAATGATTGGCGGGATGGTTTCCTGAAAAAAATACTTTAAAAATAAAAGGTTCTATGTTATAATAATCTAAGTTAATGTAGAACAAGGAGGAATCGGTATGAAACACATTAAAACATTAAATACACAGACATTGAACAATACAATGAAAAAAGGCGGATGTGGAGAATGCCAGACATCTTGCCAGTCAGCATGTAAGACATCATGCACAGTTGGAAATCAGACTTGCGAACAGAAGAGATAGTGGAAATCATATAACAGGATAGATTGCAGATTTGTGTAATCTTCGCGCGTAAGCAGCGACAGAGTCGCTGCTTTTTCCACGTTGAGAAAGGAGAATTATTTTGATTCATCAGTATAAGAACAATGGATACAACATCGTCCTGGATGTGAACAGCGGTTCTGTCCATGTAGTAGACGATATGTGCTATGATATCATCGCACAGCTTGATAAACAGAATGTAGAAGAAAATCAGGGGATTTTAGAAGAGTCATCCACATTAGAAGGTGTAAAAGAGGCGTTAAAAGACTGCTATCCGGAGGCGGAGATAGAAGAGGCGCTGGAAGATATCAAGGAGCTTACAAAAGCAGGACAGCTTTTCACAAAAGATATTTATGAACAGTATATCGGAGATGTGAAGAAGAGAAAGACGGTTGTAAAAGCGCTTTGTCTCCATATCGCACATGATTGTAACCTTGCCTGCAAATATTGCTTTGCAGAAGAAGGAGAATATCATGGAAGAAGAGCCTTGATGTCATTTGAGGTCGGAAAGAAAGCCCTTGACTTCCTCATTGCAAATTCCGGAAACAGAAGGAATCTGGAAGTCGATTTCTTCGGTGGAGAGCCGCTTATGAACTGGCAGGTTGTCAAAGACCTGGTAGCTTACGGAAGAGAGCAGGAGAAGATTCATGATAAGAACTTCCGTTTTACCGTAACGACAAACGGCGTGCTTTTGAACGATGAGATTCAGGAATTCATCAATCAGGAGATGGACAACGTCGTATTAAGTCTGGACGGAAGAAAAGAAGTCAACGACCATATGCGTCCGTTTAGAAACGGAAAGGGAAGTTATGACTTAATCGTGCCGAAGTTCCAGAAGCTTGCAGAGAGCCGCGACCAGCAGAAATACTATATCCGCGGTACGTTTACGAGAGAGAATCTTGACTTCTCAAAAGACGTGCTCCATTTTGCAGATTTGGGCTTCGAGCAGATTTCCATCGAACCGGTTGTAGGGGAAGACAGCGATTTCTATTCTATCAAAGAAGAAGATTTGCCGAAGATTTTTGAAGAGTATGATATTCTTGCGAAAGAATTGATTCAGAGAGAAAAAGAAGGAAGAGGCGTGAATTTCTTCCACTTTATGATTGACCTTGAGGGCGGTCCTTGTATCTCCAAACGTCTGTCAGGATGCGGTTCCGGAACGGAATACTTGGCAGTGACTCCTTGGGGAGACTTATATCCTTGTCACCAGTTTGTAGGGGATGAAGCGTTCCTGATGGGAAATGTAGACGAAGGAATTACGAAGCCGGAGATTGCCGAAGAATTCAGAGGATGCAGCGTATATTCAAAAGAAAAATGTAAAAATTGTTTTGCAAAATTCTATTGCAGTGGTGGATGTATGGCAAATGCACATAAATTTCATGGTTCCATTCATAATACATACGATATCGGATGTGAGATGGAGAGAAAACGGATTGAATGTGCAATTATGATGAAGGCTGCACTGGCAGAGTAAGGAGTGGGAAAATGAAGAAAAACAAAAGTATAATCAGCCTCATTCTTGTGGTGCTTCTGACGGCGCTTCTTGGCTTTACAACTGTAGTCGGCTTAGGAAGCAAGCACACAGGAGCGGCGAAAAATATTAAACTTGGTCTGGACCTTGCCGGTGGTGTCAGCATTACGTATCAGGCGAAGGGTGAGACTCCATCCGACAGCGAGATGAAGGATACGGTCTATAAACTTCAGAAACGTGTGGAACAGTACAGTACGGAAGCCGGCGTTTATCAGGAGGGCGACGACCGTATTACGATTGAGATTCCGGGTGTGACAGATGCCAATGAGGTATTGGAGGAGCTTGGAAAGCCGGGGTCATTGGAATTTCAGGATGAGACGGGAAAAGTGGTATTAGAAGGAACAGATGTGAAAACTGCCACAGCGAAAATCATCGAAGAAGATACCGGAACAAAGCGTAACATCGTAGAATTGAATCTGACTGAGACAGGAAAGAAGAAGTTCGCGGATGCAACGAAGGCAAACATCGGAAAACCGATTAATATCGTTTATGACGGAGAAATTATCAGCAATCCGATGGTAAATGAAGCAATCACAGGCGGACAGGCCGTAATTAGCGGTGACTTTACCTATGAAGAAGTGGAAGAGCTCGCTTCCACCATCCGTATTGGTGGTTTGAAGGTTGAATTGGAAGAGCTGAATTCCAGCGTAGTAGGAGCCCAGCTCGGAGAAGAGGCAATCAGTACAAGTTTACTTGCCGGAGCGCTCGGTCTTTTGGTTATCTTCATTTTTATGTGTGTGGTATACAGACTTCCTGGATTTGCATCCAGCATCGCGCTCTGCATTTACACAGGAATTGTGCTTGTAGCATTGAATGCATTTGATATTACTCTGACCCTTCCGGGTATCGCAGGTATCATCCTTGGTATCGGTATGGCAGTGGATGCAAACGTAATTATTTTCGCGAGAGTAAAAGAAGAACTTGCGGCGGGAAGAAATGTCAAGACGTCGTTAAAGACCGGTTTCAAGAAGGCGTTATCTGCAATTCTGGATGGTAATGTGACGACATTGATTGCGGCGCTTGTTCTTGGATTGATGGGAACGGGAAGCGTCAAAGGTTTCGCGCAGACATTGGCGCTTGGTATTGTAGTTTCCATGTTCACAGCGTTAGTCATTACAAGAGTGATTATTTTCTCTCTGTATGAAATCGGATGCAAGAGCGAGAAATTATACGGAGCCCAGAAGGAAAGAAAGACCATCGATTTCCTTGCGAAGAAGAAGGTATTCTTCGGTATTTCCATTGCGCTTGTGTTAAGCGGATTTGTTGCGATGGGAATCTTCGCGGCAAAGGGCGATGGAGCTTTGAATTACAGTCTGGAATTCAAAGGAGGAACTTCTACGAATGTGACGTTTAACGAAGACTACTCCATCAAAGAGATTGACTCTCAGATTGTGCCAATCATCGAGAAGACAACCGGAGACAGAAATGTACAGACACAGAAGATTAAAGGAACGAATCAGGTTGTAATCAAGACACAGACATTGGATTTAAATAAGCGTGAAGCAATGAACAAAGCGCTTGTAGAGAAGTTTGGAGTGGATGAGAAAAAGATTACATACAACAACATCAGCTCTACAGTCAGCTCGGAAATGAGAAGAGATGCAGTCGTTGCGGTTCTGATTGCGACGGCATGTATGCTTGTATACATCTGGCTTCGATTCAAAGATTTCCGGTTTGCAAGCAGCGCCATTATCGCGTTGCTCCATGATGTGCTGGTTGTCCTTACATTCTATGCGATTGCGAGAGTTTCCGTTGGAAATACCTTTATCGCATGTATGCTGACGATAGTCGGTTATTCTATCAATGCGACGATTGTCATTTTTGATAGAATTCGTGAAGAGAATAAGACGAAATCCAGAAAAGATACGCTGGAGGATGTCGTAAACAGAAGTATCACACAGACACTTACAAGAAGTATTTATACATCCTTTACAACGTTTGTAATGGTAGCGCTTCTCTTTGTGATGGGTGTAAGCTCTGTCAAAGAATTTGCAGCGCCACTCATGGTTGGCGTAGCGGTCGGAGCATTCTCTTCCGTATGTATTACAGGTGCCCTTTGGTACGTTATGAAAACAAAAGGAAATCGCGCAGGCAAAGCGGGAGCAAGATAGATAAGAAGCGGGAGATGTTCAGTCTCCCGCTATTGTTAAATAGAGAGGTTTTACGAAGGAGAACGAGATGGAGAAATGGTTTTTGACAAGAAAAGGTGCAGATTTCCAGAAGATTAGCCAGACGTTTCATATCAGTCCGATTCTTGCGAGATTAATCCGCAATCGTGATATTGTAGGGGATGAGGCGATTGAACTGTATCTCAATGGAACAATCGCAGAACTTTACGATGGAATCCTGATGAAGGATATGGACGTTGCGGTGTCTGTTTTGCAGGAAAAATTGAAAGAAGGGAAAGAAATCCGAGTCATCGGTGATTACGATATCGATGGAATCAACGCCACTTATATTCTGATGGAGGGGGTGAAAGAGCTTGGGGGGAAGGTAAGCATTGACATCCCGGACCGGATGAAGGACGGTTATGGACTGAACCGGACTTTGATTGACAGGGCATTTGATGATGAGATTGATACTATCATCACGTGTGATAATGGAATTGCAGCGAAAGATGAAATCGCGTATGCCAAGAGTCTCGGCATGACGGTGATTGTGACAGACCATCATGAAGTGCCTTACGAAGAGACGGAAGATGGGATTCGGCATCTTCTTCCGGCGGCAGATGCGGTTGTGGACCCGAAGCGTGGAGACTGTGAATATCCGTTCCCGAATCTTTGCGGAGCCGCAGTTGCGTATAAACTGATAGAAACATTATTCAATGTGGAAGGGAAAGATGTGGAAGACATCGATTACCTGATGGAAAACGTAGCGATTGCGACCGTCGGAGACGTGATGGACCTTGTGGGAGAGAACCGCATTTTTGTGAAGCAGGGGCTTGAAATGCTGAAACGTACGAAAAATCTTGGATTAAAAGCCTTGATGGAATGTACCGGTATCCAGGTGGAACGTCTCTCCGCGTACCATATCGGATTCGTGTTAGGACCATGTCTGAATGCAAGCGGAAGACTGGATACAGCGAAACGAGCCATCGAACTTTTATGTGCGAAAACAAAACGGGATGCCGACATCCTTGCGGGAGATTTGAAAGCGCTGAACGATAGCAGAAAAGATATGACGGCACAGGCGGTGGAAGATGCGGTTGAGATGGTGGAACATACGGAATTGGGAAAAGACAGAGTCCTTGTGCTCTATCTTCCGGAATGCCATGAAAGTCTTGCAGGGATTGTGGCAGGGCGTGTGAGAGAAAAATATTATAAACCGGTGTTTGTGTTGACGGAGGCGGAAGATGGGGTGAAAGGCTCCGGACGCTCGATTGAGGCGTATCACATGTATGAAGAGATGAACCGGTGCAAAGATTTGTTTACAAAGTTCGGCGGACATAAGCTTGCGGCAGGGCTCTCGCTTCCGGAAGAAAATGTGGAAGCATTCCGCAGACGTATGAACGAAAATTGTCGATTGACAGAGGACGATTTGTGCGAGAAAGTGTCGATAGATATGCAGCTTCCGCTGGCTTATGTGAACGAAACTCTTGTGGAGGAACTGGAGTGTTTAGAACCGTTCGGAAAAGGGAATCCTAAGCCTGTATTCGCAGAAAAGGATGTGGCCATTCATCAGACGAGAGTGCTGGGGAAAAATCGGAATGTGCTGAAGCTTCTCGTGAGCGATGTGCATGGAACGAAGATGGAAGCCTTGTATTTCGGTGATGTGGAGCAGTGCCTGGAAACGATAGAGAAGAAAAACGGAAGAATGAATCTTACATATTATCCGGATATCAACGAGTATATGGGAAGAAAAACACCACAGATTATCATTCAAAATTATCAGTAATTAGTAAAACGCGATTAGTAAAGCGCGATTCGTTGATAATTCGCGGAAAAAGTGCTATAATATATGTCATATTTTGTAGAAAACGGAGGCCTGTTTATGAAGCCAATAGAAGAATATGTAAGAAGTATTCCGGATTTTCCGGAGGAAGGAATTATCTTTCGAGATGTGACAAGTATTTTAGAAGATGCAGAAGGGCTGCATCTTGCCATTGATTTGATACAGGAGAAGATTGGAGACACAGAATTTGATATTGTTGTAGGTCCGGAGTCCAGAGGATTTATTTTTGGAATGCCGGTGGCATATAATCTTTGCAAATCCTTTGTGCCGGTTCGGAAGAAAGGAAAACTTCCTTGCGAGACCGTTTCCATGGAGTATGAGCTGGAATACGGAAGCGCAGAGATTGAAGTGCATAAGAGCGCAATCAAACCGGGACAAAAAGTCGTCATCGTGGATGACCTTATGGCGACAGGCGGAACGATGGAAGCCATCATCAAACTCATTGAGCAGCTTGGCGGCGAGGTTGTGAAAATTGTATGCCTGATGGAACTTGCCGGTTTGAAAGGAAGAGAGAAACTACACGCATACGATATGGAGTCTGTGATTCTGTATCCAGGAAAATAAGAGGAACGAGGAGGTGCCGGTATGTCAGAGAATAGCATTGTACAAAATCCATATGAGAATCTGAAAATCGTGGATGGGCATGCGGTGAAGAATCCGGAGGATTATCAGGACCCGGAGCAGTTATATAAAGTATTGGTAGAACGGATTCGAAAATATCATCCGTCAGAGGATTTGTCTTTGATTGAGAAGGCTTATACCATTGCGAAGGATGCGCACGAAGGACAATTCCGTAAGTCCGGAGAGCCCTATATCATCCACCCGATTTCAGTTGGAATTATTCTGGCGGAGCTTGAGATGGATAAGGAGACCATTGCGGCAGGAATCCTTCATGACGTCGTAGAAGATACGGTCATGTCGTCGGAAGAGATTGCAGCGATATTCGGTACGGAGGTGGCACTTCTTGTAGAAGGGGTTACGAAGATTGGTCAGCTCTCTTATTCGAAGGATAAGGATAAGCTGGAGATGCAGGCGGAGACACTTCGTAAGATGTTTCTTGCGATGTCAAAAGATATCCGAGTCATTTTGATTAAGTTGGCAGACCGTCTTCATAACATGCGTACAGCACAGTTCTGGCCGCCGCACAAGCAGAAGGAAAAGGCGCAGGAGACGATGGATATCTATGCTCCGATTGCACAGCGTCTTGGTATTTCGAAGATTAAGACAGAGCTGGACGACCTTGCGTTAAAATATTCCCAGCCGGAAGTATTCTATGATTTAATCAATCAGTTGAATGCGAGAAAGACGGAGAGGGACGAGTTCGTACAGCAGATTGTCGCGGAAGTGTCCAAGCACATGAAAAATGGTGGGATTGACGCGGTAGTTTACGGTCGAGTAAAGCATTTTTTCAGTATTTATAAAAAGATGGTCAATCAGAATAAAACGGTAGACCAGGTGTATGACTTATTTGCCATTCGTATCATCGTGAAGACTGTGAAGGATTGCTATGCGGCGCTCGGTGTGATTCATGAGATGTATACGCCGATTCCGGGACGATTCAAAGACTATATTGCGATGCCGAAGCCGAATATGTACCAGTCGCTGCATACGACGCTTATGGGGCCGTCCGGACAACCGTTTGAGATTCAGATTCGTACGGAAGAGATGCATAAGACGGCAGAGTACGGTATTGCAGCCCACTGGAAATATAAAGAATCCGGCGGAAGTGCAAAGAATGTCCAGACAAGGGCAGAGGAGAAGCTGACCTGGCTCAGACAGATTCTGGAATGGCAGCAGGATTCCGATAATCGGGAATTCATGTCGCTCTTAAAGGGAGACCTGGATTTGTTTGCAGAAGACGTTTACTGTTTTACTCCGAATGGAGATGTGAAGAATCTTCCGAACGGTTCTACTCCGATTGATTTTGCTTATGCGATTCACAGTGCGGTCGGCAATAAGATGGTTGGTGCAAGAGTCAATAACAAGCTTGTGCCTATCGATTATAAGATTCAGAATGGAGACCGCATCGAGATATTGACTTCGCAGAATTCCAAAGGACCGAGTAGAGACTGGCTGAACGTTGTGAAAAGTACACAGGCGAAAAACAAGATTAACCAGTGGTTTAAGAAGGAATTTAAAGAAGAGAATATCGTACGCGGAAAAGAAATGCTCTCCGCATACTGTAAGGCGAAGGGACTTGTTCTGAGCGATATTTTAAAACCAAAGTATCAGCAGGTCGTACAGAAAAAATACGGTTTTAGAGATTGGGAAGCTGTTCTCGCAGCCCTTGGACATGGAGGACTGAAAGAAGGACAGATTGCGAACCGTCTTCAGGAAGAATATAACAAAGACCACAAAGAGGCGATTACGGACGAGACGATACTGGAGCGCGTGTCCGAAGCTTCCAGGAATACGGTGCATGTCACAAAATCAAAGAGTGGAATTGTCGTAAAAGGGATTGACGATATGGCAGTCCGTTTTTCAAGATGCTGTAATCCGGTGCCGGGCGATGAGATTGTCGGGTTTGTGACGAGAGGACGCGGGATGTCTATCCACAGGACCGACTGTGTAAATATCATTCATTTGTCAGAATCGGAAAGAGCGCGTCTGATTCCGGCAGAATGGGAGCAGTCAGATGAGAAAGGCAACGGACTTTACATGGCGGAAATCAAAATGTATGCTCATGACAGACAGGGAATGCTCATGGAGATTTCCAAGATTTTTACAGAGAATAAGATTGATGTGAAGAATATGAACGTTCGTACGAGCAAGAAAGGAACGGCGACAGTTGAGATGGGATTCATCGTACACAGCAGAGAGGAGCTGACGAAGATTATCGAGAAGCTTCATCAGTTGGAAGGTGTCATCGATATCGAACGTGCGGTAGGTTAGGAGAGACAGATGAAGATAGAAATATTTGTAACGGGAATTATCAGTACAAATTGTTACGTTGTCTCCAATGAGGAGACGAAAGAGGCGGTTATCATAGACCCGGCGGCATATCCGAAAAAGATGAAAAGCTATTTGCAGGAGAATGAACTCCAGGTAAAAGCGATTCTTCTGACACATGGACACTTTGACCATATTATGGGAATCGATGGAATTCTGGAAGATTTTAAGGTGCCGGTTTATGTGCATGAAGAGGAAGCAGAATTGATTGCGGACCCGATTTTAAACGAATCCAATACGTACACGAACGGGTATACATACGAGAAAGCGGAGTATCTCCATGATGGACAGACTTTAGATTTGATTGGATATCAGTTTCAGGTGATTCACACTCCTGGACATACAAGCGGCGGCGCATCATACTATGTAGAAAGCGAAAAAGTTTTGTTTAGCGGAGACACGCTGTTTCATGGCTCTGTTGGAAGAACAGACTTTAAGACAAGCAGTATGTCCGCTCTGGTACATTCGATTCGTGAGAAACTATTCCTTCTTCCGGATGAGACGGTTGTGTATCCGGGGCATATGGGAGCAACAACGATTGGAACGGAGAAACAGATAAATCCGTATGTGTAATACAGTACAACGTTAAGGGGACGCGACTTTTGAAGTGACGTCCTCTTATTGTTAAAGTTGTTAAAGAAGTATGTGAAATTCAGAGAAGAGGAGGAGCGTCTATTGGAAAAAAATGAAATCGTATTATTTGAGACAAAGGATAAGGCAATTTCGTTGCCGGTAAAAGTGGAAGACGAGACAGTTTGGCTTAATCGGAGTCAAATGGCTGAATTGTTCGGAAGAGATGTAAAAACGATAGGAAAGCATATTCATAATGCTTTTAAAGAAGAATTAGAAGATACGAATGCAGTTGTCGCAAATTTTGCGACAACTGCAGCAGATGGAAAGACATATCAAGTAGAGTATTATAGTCTTGATATGATTATCTCTGTAGGTTATCGTGTAAAATCAAAGCGAGGAGTTGAATTCCGAAAATGGGCGAGCGGTGTTTTAAAGGACTACATAATAAAAGGCTACGCTGTGAATAATAATCGCATCAATCAGCTTGGAGATGTGATACAGATTATGAAACGGACGCAGAACTCTTTAGATGGTCAGCAAGTGTTATCTGTTATTGAAAAATATAGTGAGGCATTAGAGCTTTTAGATTCTTATGACCATCAGAATATGACGAGACCAAAAGGTAATAAAGCTACTTATGAATTGACTTATGAAGAATGCAAAGATGTCATATCACAAATGCGCTTTGGGAATGAATCGGATTTATTTGGCAAGGAAAAAGATGATTCGTTTAAGGGAAGCATTGGTAATATTTATCAGTCGTTTGGTAATGAAGATTTGTATCCGACGTTAGAAGAGAAAGCTGCGCATCTACTGTATTTTGTGACAAAAAACCATAGTTTTCTTGATGGAAATAAGCGAATAGCCGCTACGATGTTTCTTTATTTTTTAGAAAAGAATGGTGTACTTTTTCGAAATGGAGAAAAACTCATAGAAGACCATACGCTTGTAGCTTTGACAATTATGATTGCTGAATCCAGACCAGATGAGATGGAAATGATGATTACAGTAATCATGAATTGTTTGAAATAGAGATAGAGGATTTGATATGATTAACATTTATTTGAAAGAAGAATTTTACGCCTATGATGCGTTTCATATCACAAAGGCGTTTTTTCCGGATGAGGAGATAAAACAGCATATCCTACCGGAGCAGGAAGAACTTCTGCTGATAAGAATTGGTGAAGAAGTGATAGCCGGAATCAGGGATGCTATAGGTGATTTAAAAAAAGACAAAAAGAGTTTTGTAAACAAGTCTATTTACGAAGCCTTACATAGATACACAGGGAAAGAATTAGCCTGGGGAATTCTTACCGGAGTGCGTCCGACCAAGCTTACCATGAAGAAGGTGGAGGAAGGATGCAAAGATGAGGAGATTGTCGCGTGGTTTCGGGAGAATTATATGGTAACAGAGAAAAAAGCAAGGCTCGGGGTAGAGATTGCAAAGCGGGAAAAAGAGCTCCTTGAGAGACTGGATTATGAGAATGGATACAGTCTTTATGTGGGGATTCCATTTTGTCCAAGTATTTGTTCTTACTGTTCTTTTTCTTCTTATCCGTTGCATGAGTGGGAAGGAAAAGTAGACGCATATTTGGATGCACTCTGCAAGGAACTCACATTCGTGGGAGAGGCGTCAAAAGAAAAGAAGCTGAATACAGTCTATATCGGAGGCGGCACGCCGACCACTCTTACGGCAGAGCAGATGGACCGGCTGCTTACACATATGGAACATACCTTTTCCTATGATGATTTACAGGAATTTACGGTGGAAGCTGGACGTCCGGACAGTATTACAAAGGAAAAATTAGAGGTGCTTCGTAAACATGGGATTTCCCGTATTTCTGTCAATCCGCAGACGATGCAGCAGAAGACGTTGGACATTATCGGAAGAAAGCATACGGTGCAGGACGTGGCAGATATTTTCCACATGGCAAGGGAACTCGGATTCGATAATATCAATATGGATTTGATTGCCGGACTTACGGGAGAACATTTTTCCGATATGGAGGATACGTTAAGACAGATAAAGGAATTAGAGCCGGATAGCCTGACGGTGCATTCCCTGGCGATTAAGCGGGCGGCAAGACTTGGGAAAACCGAAGGTTACAAAGAGCGGTTAAGTCCTGCGGAGGAATTGGAGCAGATGATTGAGCTTGCGGCAAAATATGCAAAAGAGATGTATCTATTTCCTTATTATTTATACCGTCAGAAAAATATTGCCGGGAATTTTGAAAATGTTGGTTATGCAAAGGTTGACAAAGCCGGAATATACAATATACTTATTATGGAGGAAAAACAATCGATTGTTGCAGCCGGAGCAGGGGCTTCCACGAAGATTGTACTTCCAAAAGGAAAAGAAATACCGGATAAGAAGACCGGGGATTTGAAAAATATTGTGCGTGTGGAGAACGTGAAAGATGTGACGGAGTATATCACACGTATTGATGAAATGATAGAACGAAAAGGAGAATGGTTATGGCGTTAAAGAAGAAGCCGGTTACAGGAATGAGAGACATGATGCCGCGCGAGATGGAGATTCGGGATTATGTGATTCATTTGATTAAAGAGACATATAAGACGTTCGGTTTTTCCTCAATGGAGACACCATGCGTAGAACATATCGAAAATCTTTGCAGCAAGCAGGGAGGCGATAACGAGAAATTAATTTTCAAGATTATGAAGCGTGGGGAAAAGCTGAAGATTGATACGGCAAAAGAGGAAAATGACCTTGTAGACGGAGGTCTCCGTTATGACCTTACGGTTCCGCTTGCAAGATACTATGCAAATTATGCCAACGAGCTTCCGGCGCCATTTAAAGCGCTTCAGATAGGAAATGTATGGAGAGCAGACCGTCCACAGAGAGGACGTTTCCGTCAGTTCATGCAGTGCGATATCGACATTCTTGGAGAAGGAAGCAATCTGGCGGAGATTGAACTTATCTTAGCGACGACAGCAATGCTTGGGAAACTTGATTTTAAGAATTTTACCGTATGTATCAACGATAGAAATATTTTGAAGGCAATGGCTGCTTTCTGCGGATTCAAGGAAGCGGATTATGACGAAGTCTTTATCATTTTGGATAAGATGGATAAGATTGGCGCGGAAGGCGTCGCGGCAGAACTTCAGGAGATGGGTTACGCAAAAGAAAATGTGGACGCATATCTGAGATTGTTTGATGAAATTAGTCCGGATGTGGAAGGAATCCGTTTCTTAAAAGAAAAATTGGGTGATTGCCTTCCGACAGAGACGGCAGACGGGATGGAAATGATTATTTCCAGCGTAGAGGCGGCGAAAGAGGCAGAATTTAAGATTGCATTTGACCCGACTCTCGTAAGAGGACAGTCCTACTATACAGGAACTATTTTTGAGATTCGTATGGATGAATTCGGCGGTTCGGTTGCCGGAGGCGGACGTTATGATAAGATGATTGGAAAATTCACAGGACAGGATACGCCGGCTTGTGGTTTTTCCATCGGATTTGAGAGAATCGTTATGCTTTTACTGGAAAATGGATATGAAGTTCCATCGACGAACAAGAAAAAAGCGTATTTACTCGAGAAGAAGCTTCCGAAAGAAGGCACATTGAAAGTATTCCAGATGGCAAAGGCAGACAGAGAAGCCGGATATCAGGTGATGATTGTCAATATGAAGAAAAACAAAAAATTCCAAAAAGAACAGCTGACAGAAAACGGTTATAAAGAAATCGTGGAATGTTATGCCGATTCCATAGAGAATATGTAAAGGAGAGAGAAAATCATGGCAGAATCAATGCAGGGATTAAAAAGAACCCACCGTTGTGCGGAACTATCCACAGCCAATGTTGGAGAGACAGTTACCGTCATGGGCTGGGTACAGAAGAACAGAAATAAAGGAGGTCTCGTCTTCGTAGACGTAAGAGACCGTTCTGGTATCATTCAGGTTGTATTTGAGGAAGGAAGCTGTGATGCGGCGCTTATCGAGAAGGCGGCAAAGCTTCGTTCTGAATTCGTAGTAGCGGTTGTCGGAAAAGTAGAGAAACGTTCCGGCGCCGTAAATGAAAACATTGCAACCGGAGAAATTGAGATTGCTCCGACAGAACTTCGCGTATTGTCAGAGTCCGAGACTCCGCCATTCCCGATTGAGGAGAACAGCAAGACAAAAGAAGAAGTGCGTCTGAAAAATCGTGTTCTTGACCTTAGAAGACCGGATTTGCAGAGAAACTTAATCATGAGAAGCCAGGTGGCAACATTAACACGTCAGTTCCTCGCAGAGGAAGGATTCCTCGAGATTGAAACGCCGATGCTTATTAAGAGTACACCGGAAGGGGCGAGAGATTATCTCGTACCAAGCCGCGTGCATCCGGGAAGCTTCTACGCGTTGCCACAGTCACCGCAGATTTTCAAACAGTTGTTGATGTGTGCGGGATATGACCGTTACTTCCAGATTGTAAAATGTTTCCGCGACGAGGATTTGCGTGCAGACCGTCAGCCGGAATTTACACAGATTGATATGGAACTTTCTTTCGTGGATGTAGATGATGTCATCGATGTAAACGAAAGATTGCTTGCAAAATTGTTCAAAGAGATTTTAGATGTGGAAGTTCCGCTTCCGATTCAGAGAATGACATGGCAGGAAGCGATGGACAGATTCGGTTCCGACAAGCCGGATATCCGTTTCGGTATGGAACTTCAGGATGTGTCCGAGGTTGTGAAGGATTGTGAGTTTGTCGTATTCAAAGGCGCCCTTGAGAACGGCGGAAGTGTTCGTGGTATCAACGCGAAAGGTCAGGGAGCGATGCCGCGTAAGAAGATTGACAAATTAGTTGATTTTGCAAAGACTTACGGAGCAAAAGGACTTGCTTACATCGCAATTCAGGAAGATGGAAGCGTGAAATCTTCCTTCGCAAAATTCATGACAGAAGAGCAGATGTCTGCCCTTATTCAGGCGATGGACGGAGAAAACGGAGACTTATTATTATTTGCAGCAGACAAGAATAAGGTTGTATGGGACGTTCTTGGAGCGCTTCGTCTCGAGCTTGCCCGCCAGTTAGACTTATTGGATAAAGGGGAATACAAGTTTTTATGGGTAACAGAATTCCCGTTATTAGAGTGGAATGAAGAAGCCGGAAGATATACGGCAATGCACCATCCGTTTACAATGCCGATGGAAGAAGACTTAGACCTTATCGATACAGAACCTGGTAAAGTACGTGCAAAGGCATATGATATCGTACTGAACGGAACAGAACTCGGTGGAGGAAGTGTGAGAATCTTCAACAATGAGATTCAGAACAAGATGTTTGAAGTGCTTGGATTTACAAAAGAGCAGGCAGAAGAACAATTTGGTTTCCTTCTGAATGCATTCAAATACGGAGTTCCGCCACACGCAGGACTCGCATATGGTCTTGACCGTCTCATTATGTTGATGGCAAAACAGGATAGCATCCGCGATGTCATCGCATTCCCGAAAGTAAAAGACGCATCTGACTTGATGACAGAGGCGCCGGCAGGCGTTGACAAGAAACAGTTGGAAGAATTGGGACTTGCAATCGTGGCAGAGGAAACAGAAGAATAGAAATATAGAAGGGGACTGTCTATGGACGGTCCCTTTTCACAATCGGGAAAGGAGTAATTTTAAATGGCACATATCTATACATCTTTAGAACAGCTGATAGGGCATACACCGCTTTTGGAATTGACGAATGTGGAGAAGGAGTTCGATTTGAAAGCAAAGGTCTTTGCAAAGCTGGAATATCTGAATCCGGCAGGTTCTGTAAAGGACCGGGTTGCGAGAGAAATGATTGATGATGCAGAGCGGGAAGGGCGGCTTACGCGCGGCTCTGTGATTATCGAGCCGACATCCGGAAATACGGGGATTGGTCTTGCGGCTGTAGCGGCGGCGAGAGGATATCGTATTATCATTGTGATGCCGGAGACGATGTCTGTGGAACGCAGGCAGCTTATGAAGGCGTACGGAGCAGAACTTGTGTTAAGCGAGGGAAGCAAGGGAATGAAAGGTGCGATTGAAAAGGCGGAAGAATTAGCTTCAAAGATTCCGAATAGCTTTATTCCGGGACAGTTTGTCAATCCGGCAAATGTGAAGGCACATAAGCTGACGACCGGACCAGAGATTTATGAAGATACAGACGGAGATGTGGATATCTTTGTAGCCGGTGTGGGAACAGGTGGAACAATTACGGGTACGGGAGAGTATTTGAAAGAAAAGAAGCCGTCTGTGAAGATAGTGGCTGTCGAGCCGAAGGATTCGGCGATTCTATCCGGAGAAAATGCGGGAGCGCATAAACTACAAGGAATCGGCGCCGGATTCATTCCGGAGATATTGAATACGGAAATCTATGATGAAGTCATTCCGGTGACAACCGAAGATGCTTTTGCGGCTGCGAGACTGCTTGGGCGAAAAGAGGGAGTGCTTGTAGGAATCTCATCCGGGGCAGCTTTGTGGGCTGCGATAGAACAGGCGAAACATCCGGAAAATGAAGGAAAACGCATTGTTGTCTTGCTTCCGGACACCGGGGACAGATATTTGTCCACAGAGTTGTTTGCTGAATCATAGAAGTGTGAGTGAAAGTTTCAAACAGGGCAGATGTGGAATCTGCCCTGTTGTCATGCTTTAGTATCCGAATTCCTCGCCAATCAGGATGACTTTGATTCTTCCTGGATGTCTGGAATATCTGGTGATTACGATTTGCGCACAGATGCAATCCGGACTGGTGCAGTTCATGCAATGTCCGGTAACAGAACAAGGTGAGTGGAGACCGAGTCGTGTTACGTTTGCAGGGGTTGCAAAGTTGCGCACGCGGGCAATTCCGGTTTCGACATCGGTCACAACCTTATTCATTCCGACGAGCAGGATGACATGTTCCGGACCTTGCATCAGACAGGCGACGCGGTTACCGTTTCCATCGATATTGATAAGCTCTCCGCCGATGGTGATAGCATTGGAGCTCATGAAAAAGTAATCGGAAGCGATAGAGTCGCGGAAGACCTGTTTCTTTTCTTCAGGTGTTTTTGCAAGATTCCGGTCAATCAGAATATGGTTGGAATCCTTAAGGGCGTCATACATTCCGGTTTCCTCGAATGTCATAGAGCCGCCGAAGCTTATCGAAGAGCTTTCGGGAATCATGCTCATGGCAAGGTTGACGGCGTCGGCGCCGGATTCGCAGTAATAGCCTTCCATGTTGCGCTTATTTAGATTTTTAATTATGGTGTCTGCCAGTTTTTTATAGGTTTCTTTTTTCGGATGCATGATGGAATCCTCCTTATTTTGAATTTTGTTACATAAATTATAATATAACCTATATTATTCACGGCTTCGCCGTGAAAGTGGCTGAAAGCCACATAGTTACT